>JAYVRP010001067.1:0-3025 GCA_043776215.1 Rhodoferax sp.
GCACCGCAACGGTGACGTGCTGATCGGCAATCTGCCGCAGCCGGGTGCCGAGCGCCACGACGCGCAATTCGTCGTTCACCTCAGCCTCAGCTAAATCTCAAGGAGCACCGCCCATGCCGACCTACCGCACGCCCGATGTTTATGTCGAAGAGATTTCGACCTTCCCGCCCTCGGTGGCCGAGGTCGAAACCGCCATCCCCGCCTTCATCGGTTATACCGAGAAAGCCGCCAAGATCGTCGCGAATGACCTGCAGGGCAAGCCAACGAAAATCTTCAGCTTCGCCGAGTACCAGCACTATTTCGGCGCGCCCGAAGCGCCCGACATTGCGGTCACGCGCACGACCGTGTCCCCGGGCGTGATCACCACCACCATCGTGCCGCCAACGGTTGCTCACCTGCTGTACTACGCCGTCAAGATGTTTTTCGACAATGGCGGCGGCAAGTGCTACATCGTTTCGGTCGGCGACTATGTCGGCGCGATGGACATTGCCGAGCTGACGGCCGGGCTCGACGCGGTGGCGCTGGAGGACGAGCCCACCCTGCTGGTCTGCCCCGATGCACTGAAACTTGGCGGTGTTGGCTACAACACGATGGCGCAAAATATGCTCATCCAGTGCGGCAGCTTGAAGGACCGCTTCGCCATCCTCGACCTGTTCGGTGGCAGCGCGCCGCAGGCGCCGTCCGATCTGCTGGCCAATCGGGCGCGCGTCGGCAACAACAACCTCAAGTATGGCGCGCTCTACTTTCCCGATCTGAAGTCCAGCTTCAACCATTTCGTCAAGCCTGACGAAAGCAACGTGCTGGTGTCGCTGGACGCAGGCGCCGCCGTGACGCTGCACAACCTGGGCGATCCCACCAATGCCGCCTGGGACACCAGCGCCTACAACATCGTCAAGGCCACCCTGCTCGACCAGTTCGTCATTGTGCCGCCCAGCGGTGCGGTGGCCGGCGTGTATGCCGCGGTCGACTCTGCGCGCGGGGTCTGGAAGGCGCCAGCCAATGTCGGCGTGGCCGATGTTGTCGAGCCGATGGTGAAGCTGGACAACGCCCATCAGGACGACTTGAACGTCGACGCCACCACCGGCAAATCAATCAATGCGCTGCGCGCCTTTGCCGGCAAGGGTACCCTGGTATGGGGAGCGCGAACCCTGGCGGGCAACGACAACGAATGGCGTTATGTGCCGGTGCGGCGCTTCTTCAATATGGTCGAGGAGTCCGTCAAGAAAAGCAGCTACTGGGCCGTGTTCGAGCCCAATGATGCGAACACCTGGGTCAAGGTGCGCGGCATGATTGAAAACTACCTGACGCAGAAGTGGCGCGAAGGCGCGCTGGCCGGGGCCACCACGAGGGACGCCTTCTTCGTGCGCTGCGGCCTGGGTACCACGATGAACGCGCAAGACATCCTGGAAGGCCGGATGAATGTCGAGATCGGCATGGCGGTCGTCCGCCCCGCTGAATTCATCATCCTGAAGTTCTCGCACAAGCTGCAAACCAGCTGACCCGCCACCTCTGAATCACCGGAGACATCACCATGCCCCAGCAATACCCCATCCCCGCCTTTCACTTCACCGTCCAGTGGGGCGGCAACCGCATCGGCTTTTCGGAAGTGAGTGGCCTGACCCAGGAGAACCAGGCGATCGAATACCGCGACGGCTCGTTCCCGGAGTATTCGTCGATCAAGATGCCCGGCCTGCGCAAGTTCAGCAACGTGACACTCAAGCGCGGCATCGTCAAGGCCGACAACGACTTCTTCAAATGGCTGTCCACCATCAAGCTCAACCAGGTGGAGCGGCGCGATGTGGTCATCAGCCTGCTGAACGAAGAGCACACACCTGTGATGACCTGGAAGATCCACAACGCCTTCCCGGTCAAGGTGGAGGGGCCGGGGCTGAAGGCCAGCGGCAACGAGGTGGCGATCGAATCCATCGAGATTGCGCACGAAGGCCTGGAACTGCAAAACGAATGATGACGCTGAGCTAGCGCCACCCGACCATGTTCACGCCACCCGTTGGCTTCCACTTCAAGGTGGACGTGCTGGGACTCACACCTGTCGCTGACGACCTGCGTTTTATCGAGGTCGGTGGCCTCGCCATCGAGGTCACGACCGAGGAGATGGCCGAAGGCGGCGAGAACCGCTTTGTCCAGCGCTATCCCGGCCGCAGCAAGTACGGCGATCTGGTGCTCAAGCGCGGGCTGCTCAAGGGCAGCAAAGTGTGGGAATGGGCGCAGAACTGCATCGAAAACCTGGACATCGACCCGCGTGATGTCAACGTCACCTTGCTGAATGAAAAGCACGAGCCGCTGATGACCTGGCACCTGGTCGGGGCCTTTCCGGTCAAATGGTCGATCTCCGACTTGAACGCCACGGCCAATGCCTTTGTGGTCGAGACACTGACTCTCAGCTACCGCTACTTCCGTCGTAACGAAGGTTGAACACCATGCCCATCCTGATTGACGAAATCGTGATCCAAGTCGAGGTCAGCAATGCCGCCGGTGGCGGCACATCCACCCCAGCCGCCCCCGCGCAAGACAAGCAGGCCCTGGTTGCCGAGTGCGTCGAGCGGGTGTTGGACATCCTGCGCCAGCAGAAAGAGGCTTGAGCCGTGACGACAGGGCAACTCAACAAACTGCTGGTCCGGGCCTACGCGACGCCGGACTTTGCCGAGGCGAGCCTGACGGGTACCTTCGAGTCCTATGTCAATCCGAACGAGATCACTCTGGCCTACGAGATGGAGTACGACGCGGCGCAGGGCTCGGGCACGACGGGCAGCCGCATGGACTTCAAAAAGGTCAAGCCGGGCGACATGACCCTGGCATTTTTCCTCGATGGCACGGGGGCCAACGGCGTCAAGATCGATGTGCAAACGCAAGTAACCAAGTTCCAGACCGTCACCGGCTACAACGGCGACATCCACCGCCCGAACTATCTCAAGATCGCCTGGGGCACGGTGGCCATCAAGCGCTGCGTGCTCAAAAGCGCGTCCATCGTCTACAAGCTCTTCAAGCCCGACGGCACACCGCTGCG
>JAYVRP010001068.1:0-10270 GCA_043776215.1 Rhodoferax sp.
GATCGCCATCGGACACCCGTTTGGCATGACCGGCGCCCGCCTGGCCGGCCATGTATTGCTGGAAGGCCGCCGCCGCAAGGCCAAACACGTGGTCGTCTCCATGTGTGTGGGTGGCGGCATGGGCGCCGCGGGTTTGTTCGAGGTGTACGCCTGACACGGGCTGCGACGCCGGGCGACCCAGCGGCAGTGCCGGCGATACAGACGCGCTGAAAGGCAACTACCAGTAGCCGGCCTCGCGCACATGCCGCGCGGATGCGAGGTACACCGCCTTTGCACTGCGGTAATACAAAATCCAGAAATCGCCGATCAGCCATTCGCGCGGCTGCAAGCGTCGTGTGGCGGTCTGCGAGGCCATGCGCTGCAGCCATGCCGACTCCTCTGCACTCTGGCGCAGGTTCAATTGCGCAGGTCGGCCGATACCCGGCTGTTCGGCAAGTAACACCGGCAGTTCGTTCTCTACCGAATCCAACAGCTTCAGTATCCTGGAGCCGGCGTCGGGATGCATGTGTTGCATGGTTTCATAGTAGTCAAGCATCACCTCCAACGCCCGCTCGAAACGCCGGGTGACAACGATGGCCGCTTGACGGGTCATTTGCCAGCAATACGCTTCGCCCTGGCACGCAAGCGGGCCAGCCGTGGCTTGAATTCGTCCCACGCATAAACATGCCCGACGTTGACATCTTCTGCGGCTTCCACCAAGGCCTTGAGCATGGACAGGTGCTCAGCTTCCTTGAATCGGTGAAAGTCGTCCAGCTGGTTCGCCGTAATCAGCGCCACATAGCCTTCGCCGTTCTTCGTGAAAATCTTCTCGTGCCCGGTCTTGGAGACGTCGTCTGCCAGCTCGGTCAAGCGCGCCCTGGCACGCGAGATTGGAATGATGTCTTGGAGTTTGACCATGATGGGAAAACTTGGTACAAAATTTTGATGCAACATTTTGGCATACCAATTGGTTTGGTACAAGACTGACCGACTTCGAGTCAGACATCCATCCCGGTTAGGCGACGACGGCTCATGGCATTCGAAAATACCGGTCCCGGGCTCCTACGGTCCATGCCCACGGGTTTCTCAGTAGAAGCGGCGACACGTTGAATCTCCGTCAAGGTTTTCGCATATATCCGGCGCACAATGGGCACCCTGCCCACTTCCCGTGTGACCTGGCCGTGCCCCTGTCTGCCCAGCCCTCCGCCAGCCTGCTTGCCAACCTGCGCACAGAATTGGCGCGTCACCCGCCGTTTGCGCAAATGCGGGCGGAACATGTCGACCAATTCCTTGCAGCTAGCCAACAGGCCTATTTCGCGCCGGGTGAAACACTGCTTTCGCCGTCCGATGGGCCACCCTCGCACATGCTTTGCATCCGCCAGGGCCACGTGAGCGGCAGCATCGGTGATGGCACCAATCACGCCGGGTTCGAATACGGCCTGGGTGACATCTTTCCAGTCGGCGCCGTGATGGGCCAGCGCCCCGTGGCCGCCACCTACCGTGCCCAGGGCGATGTGTTCTGCCTGCTGGTGAAAGCGGCAGATATCCGTGTACTGGCCGAACAGAGCCGCGAGTTCGCCGAATTCCTTGGGCACCGCGCCTTGCGGTACCTTGAGTTGTCGCGCCAGAACCTGCGCGCCACCTACTCCAGCCAGGCGCTCGAAGAGCAATCACTTGAAACACCCCTGGGGCAGCTTGGCCTGAAAGCCCCGGTGGGCGTCACTACCGACACGCCGCTGGTGAAGGCCTTGACCCTGATGCAGGACCACCACATCGGCTCCGTGCTGGTGCTCGACCCCCAGGGAAGCGCCGTCGGCATCCTCACCCGGCACGATATCCTGAGCCGGGTCACACTGGCGCGGGCCGACCTCGATGCGCCGATCTCACATGTCATGACCACGCCGGTGCGCACCCTCACGTTGCAGAACACCGCGCAGGACGCGGCCCTGCTCATGTCGCGCCACACGATCCGCCATGTGCCGGTGACGCGGGCAGGCGTGGTGGTGGGGCTGGTATCCGAACGCGACCTGTTTGCCATGCAGCGCCTGTCGCTCAAAAACGTCAGTTCGGCCTTGCGTGGGGCCCGAAGTGTCGACGCGCTGGCATTCGCCGCGCAGGATATTCGCCGCTTCGCACGCATATTGCTGGCCCAGGGCGTGGCCGCGCGCCAGCTCACGCAGCTGATCAGCCACCTCAACGACGTGCTGACCGATCGCCTTGTCGGCATGCTGGCGCAGGAGATGGGCATGGACCTGCATCAGGCATGCTGGCTGGCCTTCGGGTCGGAGGGGCGTGGCGAGCAGACCATCGCAAGCGATCAGGACAACGGTCTGGTGTTCACGAGTGGCGACGCGCAGGCCGACCGGCCGCGCTGGCTGGCCTTTGCGGAGCGTGTCAACCTGGCGCTCGACCACTGTGGTTACCCTTTGTGCAAGGGCAACGTGATGGCCCGCAACCCGCAGTGTTGCCTGAGCGTGCAGGAGTGGCGCCAACGTTTTGCCGACTGGATGGAGCGCGGTGCGCCGGAAGACCTGCTCAATGCCAGCATCTATTTCGACCTGCGGCCTCTGGTGGGCAACACCAGCCTGACCGACGAGTTGCTTGCGTTGATTGCGGACAAGGCGGCCACCTTGCCACGCTTCATCAAGCAGATGGCCGACAACAGCCTGCGCAGCCGCCCGCCCCTGACCTGGCTCGGTGGCCTGGAAACCCGCAATGTCGGCGGCCGTGGCATGCTGGACCTCAAACTGGGCGGCACCGCCCTGTTCGTCGATGTCGCCCGCCTGTACGCGCTGGCGCAGGGCGTGCGCGGCACCGGCACGCGCGAGCGTTTTCAGGCGCTGGGCCCGCTGCTCAAGGCCCCGGCGCAGGAAAGCCAGGCCTGGATCGCCGCTTTCGAATATTTGCAGATGGTGCGCCTGCAGGTGCAGATGGCGCACCCCGGTGCGGCGCCCGAGGCCGCCAACCAGGTCGAGCTTTCCAGCCTCAACGACATCGACCAGCGCATGCTCAAGGAGAGCTTTCGTGTGGCACGCCGGCTGCAGCAAAAGCTGGAGCTGGACTACCAGCGATGAGTTTCCTGCAGGCGATCACCCGTCGACTGCGCGCAGCCCCCGAGGTGGACGACACCCGCTGGGTCGTGCTGGACGTGGAGTCCAGCGGCCTGAACCCGCGCGCGGACCGGTTGCTGGCCATTGCCGCCATCGCCGTGCACACCGACGGCCGGCGGGCACGTATTGCGCTGGGCGACAGCTGCGAAGTGGTCCTGCGCCAGCAGGCAGGCGTGGCGGACAAGGCCAATATCCTGCTGCACGGCATCGGCCTGGGCGCTCAACAGCAAGGCGTCGAGCCCGCCACCGCACTGGCCAGCTTCGAGCAGTTCATCGGCCGTTCGCCCCTGATCGCCTTCCACGCGCCGTTTGACGCAATGCTCGTCCTGCATGCCTGTGACGCCGCACTGGGGCGCCGCCCGGCCAACCCGTGGCTCGACCTGGAGCCGCTGGCGGCCGTGTTGCACCCCAAGGTCAAAGCCCGCTCGCTCGACGAATGGATGGCGCAGATGCGCATTGCCTGCGCCGTGCGCCACCAGGCCGCGGCCGACACCCTGGCCACCGCCGAGCTGCTGCTGAAACTGTGGCCGGCCGCGCTGGCGCAGATGGGTGGCACGGTGACGTTTGCCGGGGCGCGGCAGTTGGCGGGGCAGAGGCGGTGGTTGGTGGGGTAGCGGTTGGCGGGCATCATTGGCATGCAAACCCCTTGTCGCTCAATTCAAACACTATTGCAATATCGAGCAGCCACACGGGTGAGACACGTTGACCAAACCGTTTACAGCCTCAAATCCACCGAGGACCGCGATGCGCTGATAGCACCAGGGTTTTCGTCAGCAAGTGATCAATCAGGCCGAACGGGTGGTGGAAGAATATTTTTCGGGATGAAGGGCGGGCTCATCTGGCGAGCCACTACGGCGCTAAGCTTTGCCTAATGAAATTCTTCGATATATCAATAGATTCATGAAGCCGCCGAAGACAGAGCCACTCGCACATTCCGGCGGTCACTTGCTTGTTGACCACCTGCACAGGGTGGCGGAATTGGCTCGCGACTTTGCACGCGCGCTCGGCCCTGTGGGTGCCTCTGCAGATTGGGCATACCTCGCTGGTCTCTGGCATGACCTTGGAAAATATCGGCCCGGCTTCCAGATTTACCTCGCACAGTCAAACGATGACAACGCCCATATCGAGGGCAGGGTTTCGGGGCGCGAGAAGACGCACTCCATTGCAGGCGCGCTCTGGGCGCTCCAGTCCTTCAAGACATCGCATGGCCAGAATGGTGAGTTGGCGGCACGTGTCCTGGCCTACCTGATCGCCAGCCACCACGCCGGTTTGTACGACTGGCATGGTGGGTTGGCGGAGCGTTTGGCAGAGGCAGACTCGCAGACCGAGCTGCATGAAGCGTTGAACGCAATACCACCCGATGACGTTTTGGATGCAAGGGGCTTTACGCCGGCATTGACCGGCATTCCCGGCGGTCCGACAGGCTTCGCCCTCTGGGTGCGCCTGATGTTTTCTTGCTTGGTAGACGCCGATTTTCTCGACACTGAGGCACATTTCGACGCGGGGAAGGCCGTCAAGCGGGAAGGCTTCCAGACTCTGGACGCGATGCAATCAGCTTTTGAGTCTTACATGACGATCAAGGCGGCAGGCGTCGGCATGACATCCGTCAATACCCTGCGCGCCGACGTGCTTCGGCAGTGCCGTGACAAGGCAGCGCTGCCGCCAGGACTCTTTTCACTCACGGTTCCCACGGGCGGGGGCAAAACCCTATCAAGTTTGGCGTTTGCGCTGAGACATGCCGTAGCGCACGGAAAAAGTCGTGTCATCTATGCCATCCCCTACACCAGCATCATTGAGCAGACAGCGGACGCATTTCGCGACGTGTTCCAGACGCTGGGGCAAGAGGTTGTAACCGAGCATCACAGTCAGGCCGAGGCCGCGGAAAAAGACGAGACCGCGCGGTCCCGACTCGCCTGCGAAAACTGGGATGCCCCCTTGGTTGTCACGACCAATGTTCAGCTATTCGAATCCCTGTTTGCCGCCAAAACCTCGCGCTGTCGCAAGCTGCACAACTTGGTGAATAGCGTCATCGTGCTGGACGAAGCGCAGCAACTTCCACCGGAGTTCTTGCAACCAATTTTGGAGGCGTTGAATTTGCTGGCAAAGCATTACGGTGTGACAGTGGTGCTGTGCACGGCCACCCAACCCGCGTTGAATAGCACGAACTATTTTGATCCTGGCCAGAATCTGCGTGGCCTCGACCGCGTCAACGAAATCATCGATAACCCCGATGTGCTGTTTGATGCGCTCAAACGCGTGAAGGTTGAGTTGCCCGCCGACTGGTCAACACCAACCCTTTGGGCTGATATTGCCACGCAAATTGCCAGCGAAGATTGCGTGCTCGCCATTGTCAGCACTCGCAAGGCGGCACGCGAATTGCAACGCTTGCTGCCTCCAGGCACCCTGCATCTGTCAGCCCTGATGTGCGGCGCGCATCGGAAAGCCGTGATTGAGCAAATTAAGGCCCGGCTCAAAGCCAAGCGGGATGGGAAAGATAAGCAGCCGTTGCGCGTGGTCAGCACCCAATTGGTCGAGGCCGGCGTCGACATCGATTTTCCGGTGGTGTACCGTGCTCTGGCCGGGCTGGACTCCATCGCGCAAGCGGCGGGACGCTGCAACCGGGAGGGGCAGTTGGTCGGGCAAGGTCGTGTCGTGGTGTTTGTGCCGCCCGAGCGACCGCCGATGGGGCACTTGCGCAAAGGCGCCGAAGCTTGTATCAGTACCTTGCATGGCCAGTGCGGCGATCCTCTGGCCCGCCACTTGTTTGCCACCTACTTCAAGCTGTTCTACCACTCGGTTGATCTAGACCGCAAGGGCATTTGCACGTTGCTCAAGGTGGCGCCTGAAACGCTGGGTGTGCAATTCCGGTCTGCTGCGGCCGCGTTTCGCTTGATTGATGACCAGGATACAGCTACTGTGGTTGTGCGGTACGCGGAGCAGCGTGACGAGTTGGACACTTTGTTGGCCACATTGGCAGCGAAAGGCCCTGAGCGTTGGCTGATGCGTAAACTGCAACGGTACACGGTGAATATTCAAAAGCGTGTTGCCAACAGAATGCTCGAGCAAGGCAGCTTGACACTGCCCATGCCAGGGCTCTACGTGCAGCAGCATGCGGATGGTCTGTATCACGCGCTGCTTGGTCTGCAAATCGAAGATGTTCCTTTCAACCCTACCGGCTTTGTTTCTTGAATGAATCCCTCCCAATCATTTTGCATTGAAGTCTCTGGCCCCTTTGCCTGTTTCACTCGCCCCGAAATGAAAGTTGAGCGGGTGTCCTACGACGTAATTACTCCGTCGGCTGCGCGCTCCATTTTTGAGGCGATTCTCTGGAAACCGGCTGTTTCGTGGAGGGTGCATCGCATTGAGGTACTTAAACCGCTGCGCTGGATCAACTTGCGACGCAATGAAGTCAGCGCGGTTGCTTCCACGCGCAACGTGCAAATGGCGATGGCCGCAGGCAGTGGCACGTTGGGGCTCTACATCGAGGATGAGCGGCAACAACGCGCCGGCTACTTTTTGCGCAATGTAGCCTACCGTCTGCATGCCGAGTTGTCTCCTTTTCCTGGGCGCCCCAGGGAGCCGTTGATGAAGTACACCGAAATGTTCACCCGCCGGGCCAGGAAGGGGCAATGCGTGAACCAACCCTATCTGGGATGCCGGGAGTTCGCCGCCGACTTCCGCTTGGTTGATTCCGCCGCACCAGCTAGAGACCTACCCATTGATGAAACCCGCGAGCTGGGATGGATGCTGCACGATCTTGATTTCACACATCCATCCGACCCAAAGCCTCGGTTTTTCAACGCCAAGATGGTGACCGGGGTGATAGAAGTACCGCCCTTTGAGGAGGCACGAGGATGATTCTACAAGCGCTCAACGACTACTACCACCGCAAATGCGATGACCCGGACCCGGCGCAACGTTTGCCAGGCTTTGGTCTTGAACAGAAAGAGATTCCTTTTCTGCTTGAGATTACAGCCGAGGGCCGCTTGGTCCAGCTCATTGACACCCGGACAATGAGCGGAAACAGAAAGGTTGCGCAGATCTTTCGGGTGCCTCTGGGCGTCAAAAAAGCGTCTGGAGTTGTTTCGAATTTGTTGTGGGACACGCTGGAATATGTAGTGGGTGTTGACACCAAGGGCAAGCCGGGTCGGGTGGCAGAACAGCACGCGCACTTTGTGTCCCGTATCAAAGCACTGCCCCAGGCCGCTCAAGAGGACCCGGGTATTCGGGCTGTCTTGACGTTCCTTGCAAACCTGAATCTGGTCCAACTACAGGCGCAACCTGCGTGGGAGCAGGCGCTGGAGGCTAATGCGGTCATGAGCTTTCGCCTTCATGACGATGTGAACCTGGTTTGCCAACGCCCCGCCGTGGTGAATGCCGGGCTGAATATGGTGCCACTTGCGGATGAGCGACCGGCCATGTGTCTGGTCACTGGCAACGATGCCCCCATCCAGCGCTTGCATACCGCGATCAAGGGCGTTTGGGGTGCACAAACGTCAGGTGCCAACATCGTTTCCTTCAACGCGCGCGCATTTGAGTCGTACGGCAAAACAGAGCGGCAAGGCGAAAACGCGCCAGTCAGTTGTGCTGCGGCGTTTGCGTACACCACGGCACTGAATCATTTGCTGAGCAAGGGCTCAAAGCAGCGGATTCAAGTCGGCGATGCTTCTACCGCTTTTTGGGCAGAAAAGGACTCAGCGTTTGAATCTACTATTCCCAACATTTTTGGCGAACCACCTGCGGACGACCCAAACCGGAATGCGCAAGCAGTGCAGGCGCTGTTCGCAGCGTTGCAAAGCGGCAAATTGGCAGGGCCTGACGGACAGACGCGCTTTCACATGTTGGGCCTGGCCCCGAACGCCGCTCGCATCAGCATTCGCTTCTATCACTGCCTGCCGCTCCAGGAGTTGGGGGGTCGCATTCTGCAGTATTTCAAAGACCTGGAGTTAGTTCGTGGCGCACACGATCCGCAATATCCGTCCCTGTTCCGGCAACTTGCTGCTGTAGCAGTGCAGGGAAAGGCGGACAACATTCCGCGCAACCTGGGTGGCGCCATCGTCGACGCCGTACTTTCCGGGACAAATGAGGCATTTCCTAGTCAGTGGTTAAACGCTGCGGTTGGCCGCTGCCGCGCGGAGCAAGAGGTCAATTACTTGCGCGCGGCAGCCATCAAGGCGTGCCTCAATCGCCAGCATCGGCGTCTTTCTGCATCGTCGCCACACCAGACCACTGAAAAGGAGTTTTTGCCCATGCTTGATCTCAGCAACACCAACCCCGCTTACCGGCTCGGCCGACTATTCGCCGCATTGGAAAAAATTCAAGAAGAGGCCAGCCCCGGATTGAACGCAACGATACGCGACCGCTACTACGGTGCCGCCTCCAGTACCCCGGTGGCCGTGTTCACTACGCTGCTTCGCCTCAAAAACTCGCATCTCAAAAAACTGACCATCGGGCGCGCCACGAGTTTCGAGAAATTGCTAGGCGAAATATTGAGTGCCGTTGTTGACTTCCCCAAACACATGCCACTACCTGACCAAGGCCGCTTCGCGTTGGGTTACTACCACCAGCGGCAGGCATTCTTTGTCAAAAATCATGACGCGCCGGGCGTCACCCTTTCATCCTCAACCCTTCCCGAAGGAAGCTCATCATGAACCTCGCCAACCGCTACGATTTTGTGTTGATTTTTGATGTCAAAGATGGCAACCCCAATGGCGATCCAGACGCGGGGAATATGCCCAGGCTGGATGCGGAATCGGGCCATGGCTTGGTAACCGATGTATCCATCAAGCGCAAGATCCGAAATTTTGTCGGCCTTGTAAAAGCACCAGACAACAAGGACCCGGAACCAGGGGAAGCCCGATTCGCCGAGAAATTTGCACAGGGCGAAAAGCGCTTTGAAATCTACGTTCGAGAACGGGCGATCTTGAACCTGGAGCACCAGCGGGCGTATTCGGCGCTCAAGCTCGATGTGCCACCTGAAGATCAAGGGGTCGATGTAGCCGAAGATTCCGAGGTGGATGGCAAGAAGAAAAAGGCGCCGAAGGAGAAGCGCAAAGGTAGCGCCGATGATGTGGGGAAAGCACGCCAATGGATGTGCCAAAACTTCTTTGATGTGCGGGCTTTTGGAGCTGTCATGTCACTGGGTACGAATTGCGGACAAGTCCGTGGCCCTGTGCAGTTGACCTTTGCGCGCTCGGTCGAACCCATCATTGCGCTGGAGCACTCCATCACCCGCATGGCCGTTGCCACCGAAGCCGAAGCGGCGAAGCAGCAGGGAGACAATCGCACAATGGGCCGCAAGCACACTGTGCCATATGGCGTCTATGTGGCACACGGTTTTGTGTCGTCCTTCTTGGCAAAGCAAACCGGTTTTGGCGAAGACGACCTTGAGCTTCTGTTCAAGGCTCTGACCCAGATGTTCGAGCATGATCGGTCCGCCGCGCGCGGCGAAATGTCGACCCGAGGCCTGTATGTATTCAAGCATGACTGCGAGCTGGGCAATGCACCAGCGCATGCCTTGTTTGACCGCCTCAAAGTGACGCCATTGGTCGAGGGCGCGGTCACGCGCAGTTTCGACGGCTATCAAGTCACGTTTGATGGTCTACCCGTCGCAATTGACCAGCCACTCGCAGCTACGACAGGTGTCACTTTGCGACGGATGTGCTAGCGGGGACCCGACAACAAGCTGCGCGAAGCCAGTTCCCCTTGGATCGTCGTCTTAAGGAGTGCACATGGAATGGCGCAAACGCATTATTTGTAACCCCAAGATACTCGTCGGCAAGCCGACGGTTCGGGGCACGCGTCTGTCGGTAGATCTGATGCTAGGCTGGCTGTCCGCAGGTTGAAGTTTTGAGCAGTTGTTGGACGCGCGCGCGAACATGACCCGTGACGATGCATCGGCGGTTCTGGCCAATGCGAGTGTTGGCCCATGACCCCGGAGTCGGCGTTCTACGCCGGCAATGATTAGCTTTTTTATGAGGAGATGCCGAATTGAATGAGATCGTGTTTGTGGTTGAGCAAGCGCCCGAGGGAGGCTACACGGCGCGGGCACTGGGCGAGTCTATTTTTACGGAAGCCGATAGCCTGGATGCGCTGCGCACCGCTGTGCAGGACGCGGTGCATTGTCATTTCGACGAAGGGAATTCGCCACGAATCATTCGCCTGCATTTCGTGCGCGATGA
>JAYVRP010001069.1:0-10240 GCA_043776215.1 Rhodoferax sp.
GACCATACCCCCTGGCCGATCAGCACCTCGCGCAATTGCCTGGCCTGGGGCGACCCTGGTCGGATGTTGCGCAGGTTGTCTCCGATGACACTGACGACCGACTTACGTACTTCCTCTGCGCGAGTGGCGTCGCCCCGTGCCTGCTCTTCGATCACGCGTTCCAGCATTGATGCCACAAAGGTGACACCAGCCGCCTTGATGGCCTGCAGGTCGCTCGGGGCCAGGAACCAGTGCCCGGACGGGTCCCGCCGGTCCTGGGCGGAATTGGCGAGCACGGCGGCGGTGTCGGCAATGGGTGCGCCGCCAAACTCCCGCACCGTGCCCACCGGGTCCGCCATCTCCAGCAGTTGTGCACTGGTGGCAGCGATGCCAGACAGATCCAACAGGTGCCGCTCGGTGACACGGACCAGCGTCGGGCCCAGGCCCTCGGTCCAGATACGCCCGATCAGCACCGCGCGATCATGGTCCTGGGGCAGGATCTGTGCTGGTGTCAGCATGTCTTGCAGAGCGGTGGGCATGGGTCAGGCCTTTTTTCTGGCTTGCATGGCGACCCAGCGCGTGGCGAACGCTGGCAATTCACCCATGCGCTTGAGCAGGTCCGCACCTGCCGGCGTGACGATGTAACCTTCATTGCCGTGGTCCATCAGGCCGGCCTGGCGCAATTGCTTGATGCGGGTGTTGAGCGTATTGGGCGTGATGCCGCCCACGCTGTCCTGCAACAGGCGAAATGTCTGTGCGTGCCCGTCCCGGAGCGCCCACAACACGCGTATCGCATAGCGGGACTCCAGCAGGGCCAGCAGCTGGCTGATGGCTGCAGGTTCTTTTGGACTCATCGGCCCATCTCCTCCAATCTGCCTGTAGTTATTGTGGTGTCCGCACGGAACGCCGGGTGGCCTGACGATTATGCCTTGGTGCGCGGCTTGCTCCTGCATTGATAGCGGTTCAGGGTTCGAGGTAGATTTTCTGCAACAGGCGCATCAAGGTCCTGCGTTCCACCGCGGTGAGTCGGTCGGTGCGTTCGATTTCAAGGTCCGATGCCACCTTTTCGGCCTTCTGCATCAGCGCGCCGCCGGCGGCAGTCTCATACAGGCTCATGGCACGGCCATCGTTGCGGTGGCGCTCGCGTTGGATCAACCCGCGCTTTTCGAGGGTCCCGACCATGCCAACCAGATTGGGCGGCAGGATCCCCAGCGCCGCGCAGAGCTGGCGCGAGGTGATGCCGGGGTTGTGCCGGATCAGCGACATCACGGAAAAATCAACCGGACGCAGGTCGAAGGCGGCCATGCGCTCCAGGAACAGGGCAATGATGGCGAGTGCTGCCCGGCGGGCGTTGTAGCCAACCAATGTTTCCAGGTAGCTGCTGTCGACCCGGTCGACACTCATGTGGCAGCCTGGTTCGCCAATCGGATGGAGTGTGCCAGGCGCTGGTGAATGATGGAGTGGCGCATGTCGAACTCCGGCACCACCCAGCAGGCCAGGGCCTGCGCAGGGTCGGCCCAGCGCGGCAGCAGGGCGGGTGTCGCGCCCGAATCGGACAGCGCGGCCACGAGTTGCTCCCATGCCCATGCCAGCAGTGCCACGGCCACCGCGCGCAGGTAGTCGTCGGCCACCCAATAAGCGACAGCCGGATCGGCCTGGCTGGCCACAACGATGCCGGTTGTCAGTGCCTTGAGTTGCCCGAACCTCCGCACCACTTCGGCATGCACCGTGCCGGGGATCGTGGCGGTGTCGGCCAGTTCGTCGAGTAGCTGCTGCAACCCCGTGCCGCCATCGGCCAGCACTTTGCGCACCAGCAGGTCGATGGCCTGGATCTCGTTGGTGCCCTCGTAGATCATGGACACCCGGGCATCCCGCACGATTTGCTCGATACCCCATTCGCGCACGTAGCCATGGCCACCGAACACCTGCAGGCATTCACTCGCACCGTGGAAGGCCTGCTGCGTGAACGCGGCTTTTAGCACCGGTGTCACGAGAGTGCACCAGCGCTGGGCGGCTGCCCGGCGGGTGGCGGACGGGTGGTGTTCGGCGACGTCGAGTTCGACCGCCGTGCGGTAGGCCAGCACGCGACCGCCGTCAATCCATGCGCGCTGGGTGTCCAGGATCCGGCGTATCGCCGGGTGCGCGGCGATCGGGTCCGGGCCCTGGCCTGCGTTCGCCATCGTCTTGGGGGCACGCATCTGCCGGCGCTCGCGCGCGTACGCGTCGGCCTTCTGCCAAGCGGCATCCAGCAAGCCGATGCCCTGCAGCGCCACGTGCAGCCGTGCCGCATTCATCATCACAAACATGGCCGCCAGGCCGCGCTGGGGCTCACCCACCAGCCAGCCGGTGGCGTCGTCGAAACGCATCACGCAGGTGGGGCTGCCGTGCAGGCCCATCTTTTCCTCGATACGTTCGCACGCGACGGTGTTGCGCGTGCTGTCAGGAAGAATTTTGGGGACCAGAAACAGTGACAGACCCTTGGGCCCGGCAGGCGCATCGGGCAACCGCGCGAGCACCAGATGCACGATGTTGTTGGTCAGGTCGTGCTCGCCACCCGAGATGAAGATCTTGGTGCCCGCCAGCCGGTAGCTGCCATTTGCTTGCGCATTGGCACGTGTGCGCACCATGCCGAGGTCGCTGCCCGCGTGGGCTTCGGTCAGGCACATCGTGGCGAGCCACTCACCACTGGCGATCTTGCCGAGGTAACGCGCCTTCAGTTCAACACTGGCATGGTGGCGCACGCACTGGTAAGCACCGTGCAGCAGCCCGGGCGCCATGGTCCAGCCATGGTTGGCCGCGCTGAGCATTTCGAACAAGGCTGCTTCCAGCACACTGGGCAGACCCTGGCCACCATCGGCCGGGTCGCAGGCCAATGCGGGCCAGCCACCTTGCCAGAAAGCCTGGTAGGCGTCCCGAAATCCGGTGGGTGTGGCGACACGTCCGGCGTCCCAGTGGCATCCGGACTCGTCGCCGCTACGGTGCAGGGGGGCCACCCGCTCGGCCACGAACTTCCCCGCTTCCTCCAGCACCTGGGTCATCAGCGCCGCGTCAGTCTGGGCATGGTGGCGCAGGGCGGCCAACTGCGCCGGCACGTCGAGCACCCGGAGCAGGATGCACAGGATGTCTTCCAGGGCCGGTCGGTAGTCCATCGTGGTCGATCAACGGCACACGAAGTTGCTGGCGTCTTCGCTGTTGCCGCTGCCCGTGTACCGGGCGAACTGCGGATACGGGCACAGCGGCCGGGTGCGCGCCTGGCCGTCGCTGGTCCAGTTGGCCGGTACGTCCGGGTTCAGGCCGACACGCGCCGATGCTGTCACCTGCGCCGGCGCCTTGCCTTTTTCGACCCAGTCGATGAGGGGGCTGAGCATGTCGAACTGTTCGGTGGTTGGGCCGCCCTGGCAATGGTTCATGCCGGGGACCGGGAACATGCGGACAAAATCGGCTGCCTGCCCGGCGTGGTTGCGGTTGAGTTGCTCGTACCAGTTGCGGGTGTCGTTGAAAGAGAACACCGGATCGCTGGTGCCGTGGTAGAGCATCATCTTGCCGCCACGCGCCTTGAATGCGTTCAGTTCAGCCGCATTGGGCGGAGCCATGAATTGCATCGCCGACTCCCTGAACTGGCCATCGGTGGCAAAAATTTTCGGTGCGTCGGTGTCGAAGTTGAAATCGAGCAGCGACTTCATCAAGGCTGGCGGGTTGCCGGCCAAGGGTTTCGGCGGTGTCGAAAAGATGAAGGCCAGCGACCCCGCTCCGAGCACACCGATGATGGGCAGGTCGGCAATCGGCCCCTGCAGTTTCCACGAACGCCAGCTACCAAAACCGATCTGGGATGCGCCGACCCCGGCGTCCCATGGCCAATCGGTGTACAACTTTTCGCCCTTGCTGTTGACCGGGCCGGCAAACACTTTTTGCAGGGCGCCGACCTGCGCGCCGCTCAGGCACTGCGGGTTCTTGGCGCCGGTGCACTGCAGAGCCTTGAGATCAAACGCAGCCTGGCAGGCGGGCAGGTTGTGCACCATGCCGTCGGCCAGCCCATCAAGTGCGTCACATCTTTCCAGCACCTTGTCCGCCACGAGTTTCATATCGGCTGGTGGAAAGGCCGTCCTGAGGTCGGGATGGACGGCGCTGAACGCCTGTATGTCCCATGCGTGCTGCACCGCTGCCTTGGGCAGGTTGAAGCCGGGGTTGCCGACGAGGATGCCATCGAACTGGTCGCCATAACGCGCAGCAGCCACCATGCCGTGCCGCCCGCCATTGGAGCAGCCCATCATGTAGGACGTGGCAGGTGGCCTGCCATACAAGGTGCTGATGAGTTGCCTGGCCATCGGTGCCAGAGCGCCATTGGCGGCGTAGCCGTAGTCGAGCCGGGCTTGCGGGTCGAGGCCGAACAGGTTGCCGCCGACCAGGCCGGCAACCGGTGGTGGCAGCGTCGAATGCCCGGCGTCGCTGGACAACACGGCAAAGCCCTGCATCAGCGCGTTGGTGGTGGCACCCGTAACGACCACATTGCCCCATGCCGGAACCACCACGCCATCGTTCCCACCATTGGCCTGCAACAGGAAACGGCCACTCCATTCCAGTGGCAGGCGCATCTCGAAACCGATCGCATAAGGTTTGCCGTCGACCCCGGTGCGCGGGTTCATGCTGCCCAGGACTTTGCAATGCGCCGGCATGGGATAAGGCTGGGCCATGCCGGACGCAGTTGCCCCGGCAGGCACCAGCTCGCTGGTGGTGATGCGCACGTTGCCGTTGGCCGGTGTTGCCACGAAGCGCTCCACCAGCGAGGCACAGGCCGCAGGGGCCACGGTGACCGGGGTCACGCTCACGGGCGCGCGTGTGCCGGCGCCAGGCACATTGCCGCAAGCGGCGAGGAGGCCGACCGTGGCGAGTGCGAGCCAGCTAGCGGCCTTGGTTTTTGTCACGGCGTGTGCCTCCGCAATCAGGACTCGTCGGAGAAACCGATCTGTTTGATCAGAGGCCCCCAGCGGAAATAGGCGTCGCGCTGGCTCTTGTCCATCTCGCGCACCGTGGAGCCCTTGGCAACGAGGCCGAAGGTTCCCAGGCCAGTGGCGACCGACTTGTCCTGCAGTGCAACGTTGATGGCGGAGTTGGCGTTGTCAATGACGTTGCCGGGTGTCTTGGCCGGTGCATAAAAGCCAAACCACTCCTCCACCGTCAGATCGGGGAAACCCTGTTCGGCAAAGGTCGGAACGTCAGGTGAGAACGGATTGCGGGTCGGGCCGGATGTTGCCAAGATACGCAGCTTGCCCGCCTTGTAGTTGGCCAGGAAATCTCCGCTGGGCGTGAACATCGATGCCAGCTGGCCGCCAATGACGTCCGCCACTCCGGGAATGGAGCCGCGGTACGGCACATGGGTCAAGGGGGTGTTGGTGTAGCCGCTGAGCAGCGCACCCAGGAAATGCGGAATCGATCCGGCTGCCGGCGAACCGTAGCTGGCCTGGCCAGGATTGGCCTTGGCCCAGGCGACATAGTCCTTCACCGTCTTCACACTGGCGGGAACCATTGGCCCGACCGCCAGACCATGGTGCATCACCGCAGCGATGGACACCGGGGCCAGATCCTTGAACGGGTCATAGGACAACTTGCGGTAAATGTGCGGGTACAGCGATGTACAGGAGTAAGGGGTGAGCAGCAGCGTCGCACCATCGGGTGCGGCGTTCTTGACCGTCTCCACGGCGATGCGGCCACCGGCGCCCGGCTTGTTTTCCACCAGCGCTGCGTTCTTGGTGAAACTGCTGCCTGCCATTCTTTCGCCGACGCGGCGACTGGTGGCGTCGGCTGTGCCGCCGGCCGGAAATCCATTGATGATCTTGACCTGGTCGATCACTTGTGCCCGCGCCGCGAACGGCGAAAGGGCCCCGAGTGCGGCGAGGCCGGCGGTGGCTTGGGTGAACTGTCGGCGGGTGGTCATGGCAGGGCTCCTTGGGTTTTTTGATGCAGGGGTTGATAACAGCAGCTGGGTCGTGGCGCAAGGCGTTCAGCGCGGCGCCATGCGCAAGGCGCCATCGAGGCGAATCACTTCGCCGTTGAGGTGGCCATTGGTGACGATATGGCAGGCCAACTCGGCGAATTCTTCGGGTTTCCCCAGGCGCGGTGGAAACGGGATCGACGCCGCCAGCGAAGCCTGCACCGCTTCGGGCAACTGGCGCAGCAAGGGCGTGCTGAACAGGCCCGGGGCCACGGTGCAGACACGGATGCCGTATTGCGCCAGATCGCGCGCCATGGGCAGTGTCATGGCGACCAGGCCACCTTTCGATGCGCTGTACGCCTGCTGGCCGACCTGCCCGTCGAACGCCGCCACGGAGGCTGTGAACATCATCACGCCGCGTTCGCCACCGTCCAGCGGGGCCAGTCGCACGCATTCGGCGGCGAACAGGCGGCTGACGTTGTAACTGCCGATCAGGTTGACATTGATGACGCGTGCGAAGTCTTCCAGAGGCGCGGCGGCGCCATCCTTGGCCACGATGCGTTTGGCGCTGCCGATACCAGCGACGTTCATGAGAATACGGGCGCCGCCGTGCGCAGCACTGGCCCGGGCGAGGGCGGCGACCACGCTGTCGGTCTGGGTGATGTCGCACTGGCAGGCCACGGCGCGAGCGCTGCCGTATTGCGCGCTGATGTCGGCGGCGACCTGTTCCGCCAATGCCATGTTGACGTCAAGCACGGCAACCCTCGCCCCCAGGCGTGCGAGCTCGCGCGCGGTGGCTTCGCCCAGGCCGGAGGCCCCACCGGTCACAAGAGCGGCATGTCCGGATATCTGCATGGTGTGTCTGCTGTCAGTGCTGGGGTTGGAGGGTGAACGCGAGCGCGCCGTCGTGCAGGGCATTGACCAGCGCCTCACGTTGTTTCAGCACCGCGCGCTGGTTGATCGAGCCCTTGTCGGTGACCTCGCCTTTGTCGATGGACGGCGGCTCTGCCATGAGGTGCAGGCGCGCGATCCGGGTTGCGCTGCCTGTGGCGCTGAGCGCGAGCGTGTTCACCACCTGCTGGAAACGGGCCTGCACCGAGGCGCTTTCCAGCACTTCCTGCATGCTGGCGCTCGCGGGCAGGCCCGCCAGCATGCGGCAGGCCTGGGTGGGGAAAATCAGCGCGCCGACTTCTTTGAGGTTCAAGCCGGTGATGACGGCGTCCTGCACATAGGGTGCTCCAGCGGCGATGATCCTGGCGCGCAGTGGCCCGACACTGACGAAGGTGCCAGTGGCCAGTTTGAAGTCTTCCGCAATGCGCCCGTCGAACTTCAGGCCCAGGTGGATGTTGTGCTCGTCGATCCAGCGCACGGCGTCGCCCGTGCAGAAGAAACCTTCGTCGTCGAAGTGGGCGGCGGTTTCCTCGGGCGCGCGCCAGTAGCCCGGTGTGATGTTCGGGCCGCGGTAACGCACCTCGACCTTGCCGTCGTTGGGCACCAGCTTGAGCTCCAATCCCGGCGTCGGCACACCCAGGTCACCGGAGTGGACGTTGGGATTGGTCACGAAGATGCCGAACGGCCCGGACTCGGTCATGCCCAGGCCGGTGCCCATGACGATACGTTCGCCGATCTCTGCTTCCTGCGTCATGTGCAGGCTGTCCCAGATCGGTTGCGCCAGTGCGGCACCGGCGTAGAAAAACATCTTGACGCGCGACAACAACGTGCGGCGCAACACGGCGTCGGTCTGCATGGCGTGGGCGATGGACTCGAAGCCGGTGGGCACGTTGAAATACACGGTGGGTGCGATTTCGCGCAGGTTGCGCAGCGTCTCGCCGATCAGCGCGGGTACCGGCTTGCCGTCGTCGATGTACAGCGTGCCACCGTTGTAGACCGTGAGCCCGAAATTGTGGTTGCCGCCGAAGGTATGGTTCCAGGGCAACCAGTCCACCAGCACAGGGTGCTGGCCTTCCAGCTCGGTGGCCAGCACCGGCATCGACTGGCGCATCTGCTGCTGGTTGGCGCACCACATGCGCTGCGTATTGATGACGGCCTTGGGCAGCTTGGTCGAGCCCGAGGTGAACAGGAACTTGGCGATCGTGTCGGGCCCGGTGGCCCGCATGGCCGCGTCGACGGCGGGTGTCGGCAGCGTGGCCAGCAGCGACGCGAACGACGTCAAGGTGCGACCGGCGACAGCTTGTTCGACGCCGTCGCGCACCACGACTTCCAGCGTCCGATCCACCGCGGCCGAGATCGCCCGGCCGTAGCGGTTGGCATCGCTGGCATACACCAGCCCCGGCGTGATGGTGCCCAGCACGTGGCGCAGCTTCTCGAAGTCGGTGCTGACGATGGAGTAGGCGGGCGACACCGAACAATACGGCACACCCGCATAGATGCAGCCCAGCGCCAGCAGAGCGTGCTCGAGGTCGTTTTCGCTCAGGATCGCGACGGGCCGCTCGGCGCTGAGCCCGCGGTCCAGCAGCGCCTGGCCGATGCTGCGAGCACCTGCCAGGGCTTGTGCAAACGTGACATGGTGCCAGTCGCCTGTCGAGCCATCGGGGTGGTGCACGCGTCGCGCCATCCAGGTACGTTCCGGTGCCACCTGGGCCCAGTGCAGCAGGCGGTCGGTCAACCGGTGGGCATAGGGCTCCAGCGGCTGCTCGGCCCGCAGGTACTGGATGCCCGCCGCGCCGTCGCTCAACGCGACCCGGGTCACGCCAAACTCCAGGTGCCGGTAGGTGGGAGTTTCCATGGTGGCTCTCCAGTCGCTCAGCTCTTCCGGACCTTGGCGGCCCGGCCATCGAGGAAGGCGCGCACGCGCTCCTTGGCCTCGGGCGCGCTCTGTGCAATGCCGGCCATCATGGCTTCGGTGAAGAAGCCGTGGTCGGCGCTCTGCTCGGCGATACGTGGCAAAGCGTGCATCAAGGCGTAGTTGGTGAGCGGTGCGTTCTGCGCCACACGCAGCGCCAGCTCCAGTGCCTTGTCGAAAGCCTGTCCGGCCGGTACCAGGTATTGCGCAAACCCCGCACGTTCACCGTCGGCCGCGTTGTAGACGCGCCCGGTCATCATCATGTCGGTCATGCGCGCAACACCGATGAGTTTGGGAATACGCACCGACCCGCCGCCGCCCACGAAGATGCCGCGCGAGCCTTCGGGCAGGGCATAAAACGTGGATTCGTCGGCTACCCGGATGTGGCAGGCGCTGGCGAGTTCCAGGCCGCCACCGACCACGGCGCCATGCAACGCGGCAATCACCGGCACCGGGCCGTACTGCACATGCTCCAGCGCGGCGTGCCAGCTGCGCGAGTGCATCAGCCCCTGGCCGGCATCGCGTTCCTGCAACTCGCTTAGGTCCAACCCGGCGCAGAAATGTTCACCTTCGCCATCGATCACGGCCGCCCGCACACTGGGCGGCATTTCTTCGAAGAGTTTGCGCAGGGCGGCGATGAGGCCATCGTTGAGGGCGTTACGTTTGGCGACGCGCGTCAGGCGCACGACTGCCACTTCTTGTTGGTCGCCGTGAAGGTCGATTTGAATGTCAGGGTGGGTCATGCTTGATTTTCCGGTCGGGATCGATTATGGTTATGATTTATAACCAGTTCAAGCGCTGGCATACTGGTTTTTCTCAGTGTTTACCCTAGGCACCATCATTGACAAGAGACACCATGGACTACAAGAATCTCGTCGCCATCGACATCCACACCCACGCGGAAGTCAGCTGCTGGAATCCGTTCGACAGTTACGGTGAGGAATATGACCGCGCGGCCGACAAATACTTCCGCAACAGCCGCCGCCCGACCATCGAGGAAACCATCACCTACTACCGCGAACGCAAGATCGGCCTGGTCATGTTCACGGTGGACGCCGAAACCCAGATGGGCCGCAGGCGTATCCCCAATGAAGAAATCGCCGAGGCCGCCAAGAAGAACAGCGACATGATGATCGCCTTCGCCAGCATCGACCCGCACAAGGGCAAGATGGGCGCCCGCGAGGCGCGCCGCCTGATTGAGGAAAACGGCATCAAGGGCTTCAAGTTTCACCCCACGGTGCAGGGTTACCACCCCTACGACAAGATGGCCTGGCCGATCTACGAAGTGATCGCCGAACACAAGTTGCCGGCCATTTTTCACACCGGTCACAGCGGCATTGGCAGCGGCATGCGCTGTGGTGGCGGCTTGCGGCTGGAGTACAGCAACCCGATGCACCTGGACGACGTGGCGATCAGTTTCCCCGACATGCAGATTGTCATGGCGCACCCGAGTTTCCCCTGGCAGGACGAGGCGCTGAGCGTGGCCACCCACAAGCCCAATGTGTGGATCGACCTGAGCGGCTGGAGCC
>JAYVRP010001070.1:0-3014 GCA_043776215.1 Rhodoferax sp.
AACGTCAGCTACCAGGAGTGGTAGTTCAGTTGGTTAGAATACCGGCCTGTCACGCCGGGGGTCGCGGGTTCGAGTCCCGTCCACTCCGCCAAGGATACGTTTCAGGAGGTCCGGTAAGGACCGCAAAAGCCCCGCAAGCCCAGTGTTTACGGGGTATTTTTGCTTTTTGCGATCCAACAGGGACCGTTGCAAGCCGGCACCCGTTGGGGGTATTCTTGGGGGTATGGCGGTACTCGATTGGGGGTATTTCCAAAAATGCACCTGAATCCGGAGTTGTCCCATGGCCCTGACCGATACCGCAGTGAAGAAGGCAAAGCCTGGCCCAAAGCCCATCAAGCTGAGCGATGGCAAGGGGCTGTACCTGCTTGTGAACCCAGTCGGCTCCAAGTTGTGGCGCTGCAAGTACCGAGTGCTGGGCAAGGAAAAGACCCTGTCACTGGGCGCGTACCCCGATGTAACGCTGGCGCAGGCTCGTGAGGGCGTCGACAAGGCGCGCAAGGTTATAGCCGCCGGCGCCGACCCGATGGTCATCAAAAAGACTGACAAGCTCGCGAGTCTCGCTGCCGCTGAAAACTCCTTCGAGTCCGTGGCGCGGGCATGGTGGGCGCAATGGAAGCAAGTTCGCAGCGAACAACACGCCGGCCAAGTGATGCGTCGCTTCGAAGCGAATGTGTTCCCGCACATTGGAGCGCGGCCGGTATCGGAGGTGCAGGCGCCAGAGTTGGTCGCGATGCTGAAGGCCATCGAGTCTCGCGGCGTGAACGATCTGGCAAAACGGGCGCTACAGACTTCGAGCCAGGTATTCCGCTATGCCGTCGCCCATGGCAAAGCCATGCGCAATCCGGCAATTGACATCAAGCCGAGCGACGTATTGGCGTCCCGTCAGAAGCAGAACCTCGCGCGTATCGAAGGGAAAGAGCTGCCCGATCTCCTGCGCCACATCGATGCCTACAAAGGCGCTGCGATGACGCGACTGGCGATGAAATTGATGGCGATGACCTTCGTGCGCACCACGGAGTTGATCGGCGCGCGTTGGGGCGAATTCGACCTTGAAGCCGCGCGTTGGGATATTCCAGCAAGCCGCATGAAGATGAAAACGCCCCATATCGTGCCCTTGTCGGTGCAGGCCGTGAACCTGCTGAAAACCTTGCATCTGATCACGGGCCACAGCGTCATGCTGTTCCCGGGCGAGCGGGACCACGAAAAGAGCATGAGCAACAACACGATCCTGAAAGCTTTGGAGCGCATGGGCTACAAAGGCCGTATGACTGGGCACGGCTTCCGCGGCGTGGCGTCCACGCTGCTGCATGAGATGGGTTTCGACCATGCGCACATCGAGCTGCAGCTGGCGCATCAAGAACGCAACGAAGTCAGTGCGGCGTACAACCACGCGACGTACCTCAAGCAACGGGCCAGAATGATGCAACACTGGTCCGACTATCTGGACACCTGTACGACCGGCAAAGTCCTACCATTCAAGAGAGTGGTTGCCTAAAGCGCGCTGCTCGCCGACCCCTCGCCCTATCGAAAGAACGTGTGCAGGGTGCCTTGTTCGAATGCGACCGGGCCCGTCCGAAGGGTGAATTTTTCAAACGGCATGTTTGCGTGCTCACCGGGACGGGCTCGCCTCCTCAGGGCTGATCTGCTGGGGAGTTTTGGGGAGTGTTGGCCCAGCCGGTCACACACTGAGCAGCCGCGACCCCGCCGCCTGGCCCGAAAACCGCCTCGACATCGGGTAAACCTAGAAAACGCAGTTCACAGCCCGTAAAGACCCGCTTGTCGAGTCCTGTCGGGGGGTTACGCCGATATGGCAAACTCACGCACAAACAACGCAGTCTTCGCCTCAAGGCCAAAAAGCAAATGAAAGCAACCCCCACAGTTCAAGTTGAGAACGACCGAGTGATCGTCACGAAGTGGAGCTTTCCGCCCGGTGCCGATACAGGCGATCACGTTCATGGTCACGATTACGTCGTAGTACCACTGACGACTGGGAAACTCAGATTGGTCGAACCAGGCGGAGTGCGAGATGTTGATCTGACCGCAGGTGGGTCATACGCGCGCCTCACTGGCGTTGCCCACAACGTAATCAACATCAATGACTATGAGTTCGCTTTCGTCGAAATCGAACTCAAGTGAAACAGGCAAGTCCGTGGTCGAACGCGAATGCTGCCTAACGATACAAGGATAGATTGCGCGTAGCCGCGATCTGATCCGGCTGTTGGACGAGCCCGGCCCACGTGGTCGGTGGCTGCCACAGGAAACATCTCTGAGAAGTTTTGCCGATGCTGATGGCAGGGCAGCGCACCTGGCCTGATGTAGGCGGCGCTGGTGATCGCGCCCACCCCCATTGCAAGGACGGCTGGGTGCGAATGGCGGTTATTTGAACGAGCGTGATCACCACACCCGCGGGCATGTTGGCGGCCGGGGGCCGGTTGTCTGTTTGTTCAGTTGGTGTATCCCTCGCGCAGCGCACCGGGTGGCCCCGCCGTGCCACCATGCGAAGCCGAGGCGGCGATACGTCGGCGCACGACCACCATCGCCCGTAGCATGGCGTTGGGCGCCAGCACCCCATGGAAGCGTATCAGGTGCAGCCGCGGTCGCGGCACCAGCGCTGCCAGGCGCTGCATGAACTCCAGCGGGCTCATCACGATGTGCGTGGTGCCGTCGCGCCAGGGGGTTTTGAGTTTGAGCACAACCTGCCCGGCAGCGTTGGCTTGCACGCGCTGGTCATGGGGAGTCTGGGGTGGTGCAGCTTCTCAGGGTGCGCGCTCCAGCGCATCCGCCGTCGGGGGGACATCCATGCCCGATGCGCACGGCGGTGGCTCCGTGACCAAACGGCTTGGTCCGCGCGCCGTCCAAAAAAGCCGAAGGCGCTTATCCACCGCCGCGCGATCGGCGCCTCTCACGCAAGACGCGCGCGGCGGTGGGTAAGCTGCCTGGATCGGCGAATGCGGTGTGCGCTGTCAGCATTGCTGACAACCCTCACGCAGTGGCCGTGCCAATCGGGCATCGCC
>JAYVRP010001071.1:0-3013 GCA_043776215.1 Rhodoferax sp.
ACGGGTCATGATGTCGGACACCGGTGTGTCACGGGAATTGCGGCCCTTGAGAGCCACCTTGCGGGTGTAATCGCGTTCCGAGAAGACACCGACCAGACGTTCCTGGTCCATCACCACCATGGCTCCAACGCCATAGTCGGCCAACAGTTGCAGGGCATCAAAAACCATCACTTCGGGGGCCACCCGGAAGAGGACGGCGTCGCGTCGCTGGAGCAGTTCGTTGACAGGCTTCATGGCAACTCCTGGTTGACTGCCGGGGCAGGAGCTTGCAGTGTAAACAAAGCCTGTTGCCGTGAACAGGGCCAGAACCGCAATGACCCCGCACCTATTGACCTTTCCGGAATTCACTACACCGTTCGGGCTGAGCCTGTCGAAGCCCTCGCGAGCCCTTCGACAGGCTCAGGGCGAACGGAAGAGTTTTGTCGCGAAATATGGAAACCTCCATAGTGGACGAAGAGACGACGGCATGGCGCAAGCACCACCTTTTTGGCAAAGCTGTCAGACAAGAACCTCCGGGCAAGGTGCGTGGCCCAGAAAAGCCTGCGGGCTGGCGCTGGCACCATACGCACCAGATTGGAAGATAACGACCAAATCGCCCACCTGTGCTGCGGGCAGTTGCATGCGGTCCGCCAGCAGATCGAGCGGCGTACACAGCGGCCCGACAACCGAAACCAGCTCGGTCTCGACGCTGCCCTGGCGGTTGCCGATCGTCACAGGATAGTTCTTGCGCACCACCTGGCCGAAATTGCCCGAGGCCGACAGGTGGTGGTTCAAGCCGCCATCGGTGACCAGAAAGACCTGGCCGCGCGACACCTTGCGGTCCACCACACGGGTCACGTAGATGCCGGCCTCCGCCACCAGGTAACGGCCAAGTTCGATGACGATGGACGTTTCGGGAAGCTCACTCGCCGCGCGGCGCTGCAAATCCGCGAGATTGTCGCCAATGGGTTGCAGGTGGAGCCGCTGCTCCCCCGGGAAATAAGGAATGCCGAACCCGCCGCCGAGATTGAGGAAGCGCACTGCTGCTGGCGCATGCTCCGCCAAGCGCAGGGCAAGCTCGTAAGACTTCTGCTGGGCTTCGCAGATCGACTCGGGCCGCAGGTTCTGCGAGCCCGCGAACAAATGGAAACCTTCGAACGCCAACCCCAAGCGGCCGATCTCTGCCAGCAATTCGGGCATCTGCTCCACATCGACGCCAAACTGCTTCGGGCCGCCACCCATCTTCATGCCGGAGCCCTTGAGTTCGAAGTCCGGGTTGACCCGCACCGCCACACGCGCGGGCAGGCCCAAATCGTTGGATGCCGCCGCCAGCACCGCGAGTTCACGCGGCGACTCGACATTGACCAACACGCGCGACGCCACCGCCTGGCGCAACTCCGGGTCGCGCTTGCCCGGCCCCGCAAAACTGATCTCCGCCGGATCCGCTCCCGCATCCAGCGCCACCTTGAGCTCCCCGGCGGACGCCACGTCGACACCGTCCACCAGGCCGGCCATGAAGCTGACCACCGCGGGCATCGGGTTGGCCTTCATCGCGTAATGCAGCTTGATACCATTAGGCAGGGCCTCGCGCAGGCTGGCCACCCGCGCCTTCAGCAGGCCTCGGTCATAGGCGTAAAAGGGCGTCTGACCCACCCGGGCGGCCAAGGTGGACAGCCGCACTCCGCCCACCACCATGTCGCCGTGTTCGACAGCGAACTGCTGCATCGGGGCGTGAACGGGAAGTTGGCGTGGGGTCAGAGTCATTGGCGATGATGGAGAAGATCAGAGTTCAAGGCCCTTCGACAGGCTCAGGGCGAACTGTGTGGGGTGATGCGCAGCATCGTGAAGCGATGTTTCGACATTTGAGCAGATATCTATGCGACCTTGCGCTCGCCCCATTCGGCGGACAGGCGCTTGCGGTCGATCTTGCCGTTGGGATTGCGCGGCAAGGGCCCGGGCACCATCTCGATACCCGCCGGGACCATGTAGGCCGGCATGCGGGTGCGGCATTCGGCCAGCAGCGCGGGCACCATGTCTGCCGTCGAAACCTCGCCCGCCGATGGCGGCGGGGTGGCGATGACCTGGATCGCCTGCCCCAGTGTGGCGTGTTCCACGCCGAAGGCGGCGCACTCGCCGACCATCTTGGTGGCGTAAAGGATTTCTTCCACCTCGGTCGGGCTGACCCGGTAACCCGAGGTTTTCATCATCTCATCGCGCCGGCCAATGAAATACAGGAAACCTTCGGCGTCCATACGCACCGTGTCGCCCGAGAACACCGCGTATTCGGGCAACTGCAGGCCGGGAGCGCGCCCTGGCGCATCGGGCGCCAGCAACTTGTAGCGCTCGGCCGTCTTCTGTGCATCGTTCCAGTAACCCTGGCCCACCAGCGCGCCCCGGTGCACGAGTTCGCCCGGCTCCTCAGGGCCACAAGGCGAACCGTCGTCGCGCAGCACGAGGATCTCGGCGTTCGGAATCGCCTTGCCGATGGAATCAGGCCGCCGATCCACCTCCTCAGGCGGCAGGTAGGTGGAACGAAACGCCTCGGTCAGGCCGTACATCAGGAACGGTTTCGCCTTGGGCGCCCGCTGGCGCAACAGGCCCAGCGTCTCGCGCGGCATGCGGCCGCCGGTGTTGGCGAAATATCGCAGGTGGTCATTGATGCTTGCAGGCCACTCCAGTTGTGTCAGCTGGATGTAGAGCGGAGGCACTGCCGTGAGCCCGGTCACCTTTTCACGCTCCATGGCCTTGAGCACGTCGCGCGGCATCAAGTAATTAAGCAAGACTACGCGGGCGCCCACATGGAAGGCCGTGGTCAACTGGCTGAAACCGGCGTCGAACGACAAGGGCAACGCTGCCAGCAAAGTGTCCTGCGGGTTGTTTTGCAGGTAAGACGCCACGCTCTTGGCGCCAGCCACCATATTGCGGTGCGACAGCACCACGCCCTTGGGTTTGCCGGTGCTGCCGGAGGTGTACAGGATGGCCGTCATGTCCACATCAATCACGCGGTGGCCGGGGCGGTGGGGGCTGGCGAGCA
>JAYVRP010001072.1:0-10218 GCA_043776215.1 Rhodoferax sp.
CAGATCCACCTGCGCCAGCCACGCCGACGGCAACTGTTCCAGCGCGCCGTCGATGCCCACGGCCAGATCGAAACGGGTGGTCAGGCTTTTGGCCGAGGCGACCACCTGCCGGGTAGCGTCCAGCAGGACGGCGTCGGTAAACGTGCCGCCGGTGTCAATGCCCAGAAAGTAGGTCATTCACCCGCGGCACACAACCATCGACACAGGTAGTCGGCAAAGCTGCGGCGCACCGTCAGCTCATAATGCGCGCCAGGTGCCAGGCACACCACGGTGGCGCCCGCCTTGGCGATATGGCTTTGCGCCATGGCGCCTGCCGGGAACACGCGGGCATGCAGGTCGAGCGGACAACCCCGCGCCAGCAGGTCGGCAGCGCCCGGCCCCTGCACCGTCAGGGTGGTGTTGCCCTGGCCCACATCCACGATGGCGCTGTGCACACCCTGCAGCGCTGCGCGCAACCCGGCGGCAATCGCCTCGCCCTGGCCGTCGCGCACTTTCAGCAGCCACTCGTCGGGGCCCATCCACAACAGCTGGCGCTGCGGATCGATCGAAGCGGTGTTGGCGCGGTGCGGCAGGTGCAGGCCCGTCTGTTGCAGCACCAGCTGCGCAAAACGCGCGTCGCCGGCATCCCCACGCAGGCTCAGCATGTCGACGAACGCCACCTCACCCAAGGTGCATTCGCGCCCGTCCACGCGCAAGACACGTTTGCCCTGGGCCAGTACGTCGGCCACCGGGCTGTTCAGAACGACTTCAGGCATGGAGGTGTTTTCCTTCCGGGTCATAAAAAACCGTGCTGCAGACGGTAGCCGCCACAACCCGGCCGTCGGCCAATGCCGCGTGCACTTTCTGGCCCATGCGCTGGTGACCCGAGCGCACCACGGCCATGGCGATCGAGCGCTTGAGAGTCGGGCTGTAGTAACTCGATGTCACGTGCCCCAGCATCGGCACCGGTGGCGGGCTGGCCGCCGCGTTGTCGGTAAGCTGGGTACCTTCGGGCAACACGGTCTGCGTGTCGTCGGTCAGCACGCCCACCAGTTGCTTGCGGTCGCTGCGCGCGGTATCGCTGCGGGTGAGCGAGCGGCGCCCCAGGAAGTCCTTGTTCTTGGAAACCATGCCCCCCATGCCCAAGTCAAACGGTGTGATCGAGCCGTCGGTGTCCTGCCCGACGATGATGTACCCCTTCTCGGCGCGCAACACGTGCATCGCCTCGGTTCCATACGGTGTGATGCCGAACTCTGCACCCGCCGCCATCAGGGCGCTCCAGACATGGGCCCCCGTGTTGGAGGGCACGTTGACCTCGAACGACATCTCGCCCGAAAAGCTGATGCGCATGATGCGCGCGCGCACGCCCGCCACCGTGCCCTCGCGCCAGCTCATGAACGGGAAGGCCTCGTTGGCCAGATCCACGTCCTGGCACACCTTCCGCACCACGGCGCGGCTGTGCGGGCCCACCACGGCAAAGGTGGACCAGTGGTCGGTGACGCTGGTCATGTAGACCTGCATGTCGGGCCACTCGGTCTGCACCCAGCGCTCGAGCCAGCCCAGCACACGCGCCGCGCCGCCGGTGGTTGTGGTCATCAGGAAATGGTTCTCGGCCAGGCGCGCGGTCACGCCATCGTCAAACACCATGCCGTTCTCGTCGAGCATCAGACCATAACGGCACTTGCCAACCTCCAGCTTGAGCCAGGGGTTGGTGTAGACCCAGTTCAGCAACTTGGCGGCGTCCCGCCCCTGGATGTCGATCTTGCCCAGCGTGGACGCATCCAGCATGCCGACACTGTTGCGCACGGCCAGGCATTCGCGGTGCACGGACTGGTGCAGGTCCTCACCGCCCTTGGGGAAGTACCACGGGCGTTTCCACTGGCCGACGTCCTCGAACAGTGCACCCGCTGCCACATGGCAGAGGTGGGGGCTGGTCTTGCGCGCCGGGTCGAACAACTCGCCGCGTTCGAGCCCGGCGAAAGTTCCAAAACTGATCGGCAGGTAATTGGGCCGGAAAGTCGTGGTGCCGACCTGGTCGATCGGTTTTCCCATCGCGCGCGCGGCCAGAGCCATGCCATTGATGTTGCCCAGTTTGCCCTGGTCGGTGCCGAACCCCAGCGCGGTGTAGCGCTTGATGTGTTCGATCGACTCGAAGCCCTCGCGGATCGCCAGCTCGATGTCGCTGGCCGACACGTCGTTCTGGTAGTCCACAAACGCCTTGGCGCGGCGTGACACCGGCTCTCCGGTCTCGGCAATCCAGAAAGCGGTGATGGCCTCCATCACGGGTTCGTCGACCTTGAACTGGCTGGAAGTAGCGGAAAAGCCCGCCGTGATCGCGGCCGTGGCGCCTGCCAGGCTCGCCTCGTCGAGCGACTTGCCGAGGGACCAGTTGGCCCGGCCGGCTCCCACCACGGCCTGTGCCGGCATGGCTGCACCAGGCACAAAGCAGGCCGCCGTGTCGTCCCAACGCGCCTTGCCACCGGAGTGCGAATACAAGTGGATGGCGGGGTTCCACCCGCCCGCCATACCAATGGCGTCGCAGGGCAACGAGCGTTGCTCGCCACTGGCCTTGTCGCCCACCATGGCGCGCACCAGCAGTGCGCTGACACCCGCCGTTCCGCTGGCCTGCAGCGGCACGAAGCCGCGCACGACCTCCACCCCGGTGCTGCGCGCCTGGTGCGCCAGGCTGCCCACCGGGGCCTGGCCCGCACGCACGTCCACCACACACACCTGGGCACCAGCGCCGCGCAGGATCAATGCATCAGCGTAGGCGCTGTCGTTGTTGGTCACCAGCACGATGCAGCGGCCCACCTGCACCCCATACAAGGCCGCGTAGTCGGCCATGGCACTGGACAACATCACGCCGGGCAGGTCATTGTTGCCAAACACCATCGGGCGTTCGTGCGCACCCGTGGCCAGCACCACCTGCGCGGCGCGCACGCGCCACAGGCGCTCGCGAAAACCCTTGCGGCTGGCCAGCGGCTGATGGTCGGTCAGCGACTCGCGGACCGTGAGAAAGTTGCCATCGTGGTAACCAAACACCACGCCGCGGCGGATGATACGGACCTCGGGCATGCCGGACAACTCCTGTTCGGCCGCGCGCACCCACTCGGTGGCGCTCTGGCCATTGATCGTGCCCTGGATGCGATGGGCACTTCCACCCAGATGGGCCCCCAGTTCGGCCAGGATCACGCGCGCGCCGCTGCGCGCCGCAGCGAGTGCCGCCGCCAGACCCGCCACTCCGCCACCCGCAACCAGCACATCACAATGGATGTTCTGGTGCACGTAGCGGTCCTGGTCTTCCTCCAGCGGGGACGCGCCCAGGCCACCGGCCTGGCGGATGAGTCGCTCGTACCACATCCACGCCTTGGCCGGCCACATGAAAGTCTTGTAATAGAAACCGGCCGGGAACAGCGGCGTGAACCAGCGATTGATGCTCAACAGGTGTTTGCCGGGGCTGGGCCAGGGGTTCACACTTTCGCAGCGCAGGTTCTGGTAAAGCTCCACCTCGGGCATCTTGGCGTTGGGGATGGTCCAGGCGCCGGACTCCATTTGCACCAGGGCCGAGGGCTCCTCGATACCGCTGCTGACGATGGAGCGCGGGCGGTGGTACTTCCAGGAGCGTGACAACACAGTTTCGCCAGCGGCCAGCACGGCCGAGGCCAGCGTGTCACCCGCAAAGCCCTGAAAGCTGCGGCCATTGAACTGGAACTTCAAGGGTTTCGAACGGTCAAGGCGGCTGCCACCGGTTGCAAGGCGGGCTCCACTCATGCCGCACCCCCGACGGAAGCTGGAGCATCCGGGTTCTCACCGGGTTGGTAGAACTTCGTGAATTCGTAACTCACGGTGTTGCGCTCGGCATTGAACCAGCGCCTGCAGCCCGACGCATGCAGCCACTGCTCGCGATGCTGGCCCTTGGGGTTCTTGCGCATGAAGAGGTAGTCGGCCCATTGCGCGTCGGTCAGGGCATCCGTATCCAGCGGGCGCGCGATGTGCGCCTCGCCACCACAACTGAATTCGCTTTCGGCGCGTGGTCCGCACCAGGGGCAGGTGATGAGTAACATGGTCTTGGGTCCTAGTGCGCGACGCCGGCCGCACCGTGCTCGTCGATCAGGTGGCCGGACGTGAACCGGTCCAGGGCAAACGCCGCGTTCAAGGCATGGGGCCGGTCCTGCGCCATGGTGTGCGCCATGACCCAGCCCGAACCCGGCGTGGCCTTGAAGCCGCCTGTGCCCCAGCCGCAGTTGAAATACAGGCCCTTGATGTGGGTCTTGGAAATGATGGGGCACGCGTCCGGCGCCACGTCCACGATGCCGCCCCACTGGCGGTTCATGCGCACGCGCCGGAAGATCGGGAACAGCTCGCAGATCGCCTGCAGGGTGTGTTCGATCACCGGGAAGCTGCCGCGCTGCCCGTACCCCACGTAACTGTCGATGCCCGCGCCGATCACCAGGTCGCCCTTGTCGGACTGGCTCACATAGGCATGGATCGCGTTGGACATCACCACCGTGTGCAGGATCGGCTTGAGAGGCTCGGACACCAGCGCCTGCAACGGGTGGCTCTCCAGCGGCAGGCGGATGCCCGCCATGTCGGCCAGCACCGTGCTGTGGCCCGCCGAGACGATGCCGACCTTCCTGCTGCTGATGGAACCGCGGGTCGTCTCGATGCCCACCACCTCGCCGCCTTCGCGCCGGATGCCCACCACTTCGCAGTTCTGCAGGATGTCCACACCCAGCGCATCGGCCGCGCGGGCAAAACCCCAGGCGATGGCATCGTGCCGCGCCACACCGCCACGGGGCTGAAACGAAGCCCCCATGACCGGGTAACGCAACGACGCCGACGTGTTCATGATCGGCACCATCTGCTTGATCTGCTGCGGGCTCAACACCACCCCGTCCACGCCGTTCAAGCGGTTGGCATTGACGCGGCGGTGGATGTCGCGCATGTCCTGCAGCGAATGGCCCACATTCATCACTCCGCGCTGGCTGAACATGGTGTTGTAGTTGAGCTCCTGCGACAGGCCTTCCCACAACTGCAAGGCTTTCTCGTACAGGTGGGTGGCGTCGTCCCACAGGTAGTTGGAGCGCACGATGGTGGTGTTGCGTGCGGTGTTGCCGCCACCCAGCCAGCCACGCTCGACCACGGCAATGTTGCGCATGCCGTGTTCCTTGGCCAGGTAATACGCAGTGGCCAGGCCATGCCCGCCACCGCCCACGATGATGGCGTCGTACGAACTTTTGGGAGCAGGGCTGCGCCACTGCTTCTGCCAGTTCTCGTGGTAGGACAGCGCGTTGCGGGCGATGGAAAAGATGGAAAAGTGGCTCACTTCAGGTTCTCGCTGATGATTCTTCGTTCGACCTGGCCAGCCCTGATCGGCATGACCATCCCCGTTCGGGGTGACCATCCCCGTTCGGGCTGAGCCTGTCGAAGCCGCCTGGCCTGAGCGTGGCCTGTCCTGAGCCTGTCGAACGATCGAAGCGAGCCAGTCGATCGAGCGCAAGGCCCTTCGACAGGCTCAGGGCGAACGGCTGCAAACTCGGCCCCAACGGCTACAAGCTCGGCCCCAACGGCCGCAAACTCGGCCCCAACCGCTGCAAACTCGACCCCAACGGCTGCAAACTCGGCCCCAACGGCTGCAAACTCGGCCCCAACGGCTGCCGGCCCGGCCCCAACGGGCGCAGGCTCTTCGACCAGCTCTCGCCGGATGCTGTGCGTCGCTAACATTCGATCACGTTGACGGCCAGGCCTCCGCGGCTCGTCTCCTTGTATTTGGTCATCATGTCGCGCCCGGTGTCGCGCATGGTCTTGATGACCTGGTCGAGCGAAACATAATGCGTGCCGTCACCGCGCAAGGCCATACGCGAGGCGTTGAGCGCCTTTACCGAACCCATCGCGTTGCGCTCGATACACGGGATCTGCACGCGCCCGCCCACCGGGTCGCAGGTCAAGCCCAGGTTGTGCTCCATGCCGATCTCGGCCGCATTCTCCACCTGCGCGGGCGTGCCGCCCATGACTGCGGCAAGACCGCCCGCGGCCATCGAACAGGCCACGCCGACCTCCCCCTGGCAGCCGACCTCGGCGCCGCTGATGGACGCGTTTTCCTTGTAGAGCAACCCGATCGCGGCGGCGGTGAGCAGGAAATCGCGAATGCCATTCTGGCTGGCACCGGGCACGAAGCGGTCGTAATACAGCAGAACGGCCGGAACGATGCCAGCGGCCCCGTTGGTGGGCGCCGTCACGACACGGCCGCCCGCGGCGTTCTCCTCGTTCACGGCCATCGCGTACAGATTGACGAAGTCCAGCGTCGTGAGCTGGTCCTTGATGGACTGCTCGGGCCGGCTGCTCAACATGCGGTACAACTCCGCCGCGCGACGCTTCACCTTCATCATGCCGGGCAGGTGGCCCTCGGTGCGGCAGCCGCGTGCGACGCAGGCCTGCATCGCGTCCCAGATCGCGTCCAGGCCGGCATCGAGCTCGGCGTCGGTGCGCCAGGCGTGTTCGTTCTTGCGCATCACCTGCGCAATCGACATGCCGGTGGCCTTCGTGATCTCCAGCAAGCCGTCGCCACTGGAGAACGGATAGGCGAGCACGGTAGGGTCCACCACCAGGCGCGGGTGCTCGGCCGACGCGTCGGCCTCTTCCTGCGACACCACGAAGCCGCCACCGACCGAGAAATAGCGCCGCTCCTCCAGCAAGGCGCCATCCGCCGCGAAGGCGGTAAGGCGGACTCCATTGGTATGGAAAGGCAAGGTTTCGCGGCGCAGGAACAACATGTCCGTGCGCTCCTTGAAAACCACCGGGTGCTGCCCCTCCACCATCACCCGCCCCTCGGCGCGGATGCGTTTGAGCCGGCCCGGGATGGTGTCGGGGTCGATGCTGTCGGGCATCGAGCCCTCCAGCCCCAGCAGGATGGCGGTGTCGGTTCCGTGGCCTTTGCCGGTGGCGCCGAGCGACCCGTACAGCTTGGCCTCGATACGCGCCGTCCGCGCCAGCAAATCCTGTTTCACCAGGCGCCGCGCGAACAGGGCTGCGGCCTTCATGGGGCCCACCGTGTGTGACGACGAGGGGCCGATGCCGATCTTGAACAGATCGAAGACGCTGTGGGCCATGGGGGATTTTCGCCTTTTTGAGGACCGACTATTGAGGATTTCGGAAATCGCGGCAACTACAAAACCGTTCGCCCTGAGCCTGTCGAAGGGTTGCAGGCTTCGACAAGCTCCGTTCGACAGGCTCAGCCCCGAACGGTGTCATATTGCTCGCAGAGACCATTAAGCCGGAACCGGGAAAAGGCGGCACAAGGCCACCACTTTCTCGGCCACCTGCTTTTCCACCGCCGGGTCGCCCAGGTGGTCGAGCACATCACACATCAGTGTGGCGACCTGATGGCATTGCGCCACACCGAAGCCGCGTGTGGTGATGGCGGGTGTGCCCACGCGGATGCCGCTGGTCACGAAGGGTGACTGCGGGTCGTTGGGCACCGAATTCTTGTTGACCGTGATGTGGGCCCGGCCGAGCGCCGCATCGGCGTCCTTGCCGGTCAGCCCCTTGGCCATCAGGCTCACCAGCATCAGATGGTTGTCGGTGCCGCCCGAGACGATGTCGTAACCGCGGATAGTGAACACCGCTGCCATCGCACGCGCGTTGTCGATCACCTGTTGCTGGTAGGCTTTGAATCCGGGCTGCAGCGCCTCCAGAAACGCCACCGCCTTGGCCGCGATCACGTGCATCAGCGGCCCCCCCTGAATACCGGGGAAGACCATGGAATTGAGTTTCTTCTCAATTTCGGGGTTGGCGCGGCACAGAATCAGGCCGCCACGCGGTCCACGCAGGGTCTTGTGCGTGGTGGTGGTTGCCACGTCGGCAAACGGAATCGGGTTCGGATACAACCCGGCAGCCACGAGGCCGGCGACGTGCGCCATGTCCACGAACAGCAGCGCACCCACCTTGTCGCAAATGGCACGGAAGCGCGCGAAGTCGAGTTGCCGGCTGTAGGCCGAGAAGCCGGCGATGATCATTTTGGGTTTCACCGCCACCGCCTGCGCTTCGAGCGCGTCGTAATCGATCAGGCCGGTGGCGGTATCGATGCCATATTGCTCGGCGTGGTAGAACTTGCCCGAGAAACTGACCTTGGCGCCGTGCGTGAGGTGCCCGCCATGGGCCAGGCTCATGCCCAGAATGGTGTCGCCCGGTTGCAACAAGGCCATGAAAACCGCCATGTTGGCGCTGGACCCCGAATGCGGCTGCACATTGGCCCAGGCAGCACCAAACAACCGCTTCGCCCGCTCGATGGCCAGCGTCTCGGCCACATCCACAAACTCGCAGCCGCCGTAATAACGCTTGCCGGGATACCCTTCTGCATACTTGTTGGTCAACACGCTGCCTTGCGCCTGCATGACCCGCACGCTGGTGTAATTTTCGGAGGCGATCAGTTCCAGGTGGTCCTGCTGGCGCTGCGCCTCGGCGTCCATGGCAGCGGCGAGTTCGGGGTCGAAGGTGTTCAGGTCTGTGGACGATGCCATGCGGTGTGCCTCGGGTTGGGAGCGTGATGCGGCATTGTGCGGAGGTGACCTGCCTGCGGTGTCCGCATAGCGACACCAAACAACCCGGACGCGACAGGTCGACAGCGGACGCGGCGGTCCGCTGATCGCGCCCGATGGCGACCGGCCCGATGGCGTGAGCGCACAAGAGGGCGTCGCATGCGGACCATCTGGAAGCAGGGCGCTTGCCCATACTCGACCGACCCGGGGCAGATCGACTCCCGGCAACTCTTGTGGAGAGCAGTTATGGACGAGGCAGTGGCACAGGCAGACACGCAGGCTCCGCGTGGCAGGCGGGTGGGCGGCGGGCGCGAAGCCAAACGCGCAGCGCGTTCGGCGCGCAGCAGCCAATCGGTTCCCTACATCACGCGCAAGGTTCCGTATTACGAGGTGCTGGACGAAGAAGGTCTGCAGACCATCGAGCACAACGCCGACACGATCCTGGAAGAAACCGGCATCGATTTCCGCGACGACGCCGAAGCCCTGGAGTTGTTCCGCGCTGCCGGCTGCGATGTGAAAGGCGAACGCGTGCATTTCCCGCGCGGCCTGGCACGCAAACTGGTGCAAGCCACTGCGCCACGGGAGTTCACCCAATACGCGCGCAACCCGGCGCACAATGTGGTGATCGGCGGCAAGAACACCGTGTTCGCTCCGGCCTATGGCTCGCCGTTTGTGCGCGACCTCGACAAAGGCCGCCGCTACGCCACCATCGCGGACTTCCAGAATTTCGTCAAGCTGACCTACATGGCCAACGCGCTGCACCACTCGGGCGGCACGATCTGCGAGCCGGTGGACCTGCCGGTGAACAAGCGCCATTTCGACATGGTGTACGCGCACATGAAGTACAGCGACAAGCCCTTCATGGGGTCGGTCACCCACCCCGACCGCGCCAAGGACACGGTGGAGATGGCCAAGTGCCTGTTTGGCGACGACTACTTGGACCCGCTCACCGGCCGGCCCCGCACCGTGATCATCAACCTGATCAACGCCAACTCGCCGATGACTTTCGACGAGACCATGCTGGGTGCAGCCAAGGTGTATGCGCGCGCCAACCAGGCCACCATCATCACGCCCTTCATCCTGGCCGGCGCCATGTCACCGGTCACCGTGGCCGGCACCTGCGCGCAGACTCTGGCCGAAGCATTGGCCGGCATGGCCTTTGTGCAGCTGTGCAACCCGGGCGCTCCCGTGGTGCTGGGAAGTTTCGCGTCCAGCATCTCGATGCAGTCGGGTGCGCCCACCTTCGGCACCCCCGAGCCGGCCCTGGTGCTGTACGTGATGGCGGCACTGGCCCGGCGCATGGGCGTGCCCTTTCGCTCCGGTGGCGGGCTGTGCGGCTCCAAGATCGCAGACGCACAGGCGGCGTCCGAATCCGCCAACACCTTGTTGCCGACCTGCCTGGGCGGGGTCAACTTCGTGTTGCACACGGCCGGCTGGCTCGAAGGCGGCCTGTCGATGGGTTACGAAAAATTCGTCATGGACGTGGACCAGGCCGGCATGATGCACACCCTGCTGGCCGGCGTGGACATGTCCGACAACGGGCAGGCCATGGACGCCATCCGCGAGGTCGGCCCGGGCAAGCATTTCCTCGGTTGCGCCCATACCCAGGCCAATTTCGAAAATGCGTTTTACCGCTCGCCCATCACCGACAACAACAGCTTCGAGCAATGGGAAGCCGAAGGTTCGCGCGACCTGGCGCAAC
>JAYVRP010001073.1:0-3012 GCA_043776215.1 Rhodoferax sp.
GATTGTCATGGCGCACCCGAGTTTCCCCTGGCAGGACGAGGCGCTGAGCGTGGCCACCCACAAGCCCAATGTGTGGATCGACCTGAGCGGCTGGAGCCCAAAGTACTTTCCCAAGCAGCTGGTGCACTACGCCAATACTTTGCTGAAAGACCGCATCCTGTTCGGCAGCGATTACCCGCTGATCACGCCCGACCGCTGGATGAAGGACTTCGAAGACGCCGGCTTCAAGCCCGAGGTGATGCCCGCCATCCTGAAGGACAACGCGGTGCGGTTGCTGGGGCTGGCGGCGTAGCCCGCTGCGGGCTCACTGGTAAATTTTGCGCAGCAGTGTGTCGAGTGTGGCGCGCTCCGCGCCTGTCAGCCGTGCCGTGGCTTCGAGCCCGGCCGTCTGCGTCCTCACGTGACCATCAGGGTTTTCCCGCCCCGCAAATTCCTGCGGGCAATCACGGAACCATGTGCCGGCGCCGGTGTCTGTCAGTAACCTTCACACCATTTAAGGAGCCAATATGCAACGCAAGACCGCCGCCGATTTCGACCAGGAACTCTTGATACTGTTTGATGCCTATGTGCACGGGGGCATAGACCGGCGGGGTTTTCTGGATCGTGCCCAGAAGTTCGCCGTGGGCGGTGTCACCGCCAGCATGCTGCTGGCCTCGCTCAGCCCCAACTTCGCTGCGGCGCAGGTGGTGCCCAAGGACGACAAACGCATCAAGACCGAGATGCTGACTTACGCATCACCGGCAGGGTCCGGCACCATGAAGGGCTACCTGGCGATGCCGGCCAACGCCACCGGCAAGTTGCCGGGTGTGCTGGTGGTGCATGAAAACCGGGGCCTCAACCCGCATATCGAAGACATTGCCCGCCGGCTCGCGCTGGACAACTTCATTGCATTTGCGCCAGATGCGTTGACACCGCTGGGTGGTTATCCGGGTGACGAGGACAAGGCACGTGATCTGTTTCCCAAACTTGACCAGGCCAAGACCCGGGAAGACTTCCTGACTGCGGCGCGGGTGCTCAAGGAGCGTCCGGAGTGCAGCGGCAAGGTTGGGTCGGTGGGTTTTTGTTATGGCGGAGGCATGGTGCATTTCCTGGCCACGCGCTTGCCGGATCTGGCGGCGGGTGTACCGTTTTACGGTAACCAACCGGCGCCAGAGGATGCGGCCAAGGTCAAGGCACCGCTGCTCATTCATTTCGCAGGTATCGACGAACGCATCAATGCCGCCTGGCCAGCCTACGAGGCGGCACTCAAAGCCGCTGGTGCGCGTTACGCGGCACATCAATATGCCGGCACCCAGCATGGTTTCAACAACGACACCACTCCCCGGTTTGATGCCGCCGCTGCCAAACTGGCCTGGGAGCGCACCTTGACGTTCTTCAACCAGCACCTGCGCGCGTGACACGGGCAGCGCTGGCACTGGGCCTTTGGCTTTGGTTGTGGTGCAGTGTTGCCCTGGGCCAGAGCTTCCCCTGGAAGCCGGTGCGAATCGTCGTGCCGTTTGGCGCCGGGGGAGTGGCGGACCTGACCGCACGTACCGTCGCACAAAAGCTCGGCGAGTCCCTTGGTCAGCCAGTGCTCATCGACAACAAGCCCGGTGCCGGTGGGGTCGCCGCTGGTGACGCCGTGGCGCGGGCGGAGCCCGATGGCCACACCTTGCTCCTGATGTCCAACGCTACCGCGGTCAGCGCTGGCCTGTTCAAGGCGCTGCCATTCGATACCGTGCGCGATTTCGCGCCGGTATCGCTGCTGGCCACATTCGATATCGGCATCGTGGTCGCAGCCGAATCACGGCACCAAACACTTGCCGACCTCGTGGCCTTTGCCAGGTCGAACCCGGGCAAGCTCAATCTGGGGTCGATCAACATCGGCAGCACCCAGAACCTTGTGGCAGAGTTGCTCAAGGCGACTGCGGGTGTGGACTTGCAGATCGTGCCTTTCAACGGCACGCCCGCCGTCTTGACCGCCTTGCGCGGTGGGCAGATTGACGCGGCGGTGGAGATCCTCGGCCCGGTCATGGGACAGGTGCAAGGCAAGGCACTGCGCGTGCTGGCCGTCACTGGAAGCCGGCGCTCTGCCGTTCTGCCAGATATTCCAACTGCCGCAGAGAGCGGCTTGCCCTCGCTGGTGGCGGCATCCTGGAACGCACTGGCGGCCCCGTCCAAAACACCGCGCGCCGTGCTCATGCGGCTCAACAAGGACGTTGTGGCCGCAGTCAACGCGCCGGAAGTGCGGAAGAAACTGCATGACCTGCATGTCGAGGCGCACGCCAGTTCGCCCGAGCAGGCAACTGAATGGCTGGCAGCCGATATCAAGCGTTGGGGCGATGTGATCCAGCGTGCCAAGATTCCGCTGCAATGACAAGCACTGCGCACCTGGAGGGCAAGGCCTTGAAATTCGAACACATTGGCATGGTCGGTTATGGTGAAGTGGGGCGCACCTTCACGGCCGGTTTGCGGTCGGAGGTGGCTTTCATGCGAACCTGGGACACCAAGTTTGTGGCGCCCGCCTCGCGCGGCGCAATGTTGGCGCATGCCGAGCAGGCGGGCATCACGGCCTGCCAATCCATGCAGGCCCTGTGCGCCGACTCCGAACTGGTCATCTCGGCCGTCACGGCCTCCAATACCCTGGCCGTGGCACAGGAGGCGGCGCGCCATATCCGGCCCGGCACGGTATTTCTGGATCTCAACTCCGCCTCGCCGGGCACCAAGCAGGCAGCGGCGCATTGCATCGACGACGCAGGTGGGCACTACGTCGAAGCCGGTGTGATGACCTCGGTGCCGCCGCATGGCATCCGGGTTCCGATGTTGCTGGGTGGTGTACAGGCGGACGCCCTGGCGTCCGTCCTCAATGGCTGGGGCATGGATGCCAAGGTAGTCTCCAGCCGGCTCGGTGTGGCGAGCGCCATCAAGATGTGCCGCAGCGTGATGATCAAGGGCCTGGAGGCGCTGGTGATCGAGAGTTACACCACGGCGCATGCCTATGGTGTCGAAGACCACATGATCCCCACGCTGCAG
>JAYVRP010001074.1:0-10207 GCA_043776215.1 Rhodoferax sp.
TAACCAGCACCCTTGATCTCGTTCGCGTCAAACGCCGCTTTCACGTCGATAAACGCGCCGCCCTTGACGAGTTTCTTGCCAAAGTCCTCCAGCGACAGCGCGGCAAATTCCTTGTGCGCCACTGCAGCGACGATGGCGTCGGCGCGGGGCAGGTCGGCCCACTGAAGCAAAGGCACCCCATACTCATGGACAGCCTCATCCGAGTCGGCCTGGGGGTCGGTCACAAAGACCTCGACGCCGTAGGTCTTCAACTCGTTGATGATGTCGATGACCTTGGAGTTGCGCAGGTCGCCACAGTTCTCCTTGAAGGTGAGGCCCAGCACATTGACCTTGGCCCCTTTGACATAACTGCCGCCTGCGATCATGTGCTTGATGGTCTGCTCGGCAATGAACTTGCCCATGCCGTCGTTGATGCGCCGGCCGGCCAGGATCACCTGCGGGTTGTAGCCCAGCATCTCGGCCTTGTGGGTCAGGTAATAGGGGTCCACGCCTATGCAATGGCCGCCCACCAGACCCGGCTTGAATTTCAGGAAGTTCCACTTGGTGCCGGCGGCCTCGAGCACTTCGGTGGTGTCAATGCCCATCTTGTCGAAAATGATCGAGAGCTCGTTCATCAAGGCGATGTTCAGGTCGCGCTGCGTGTTCTCGATCACCTTGGCGGCTTCGGCGGCCTTGATGCTCGAAGCGCGGTGCACACCAGGCACGATGATGCGCTCGTAGAGTTGTGCTACCCGCTCCAGCGTTTCAGGGGTGTCGCCTGAGACGATCTTCAAAATCCTGGTCAGCGTATGTTCCTTGTCGCCCGGGTTGATGCGCTCTGGCGAATAACCGACGAAGAAGTCTTTCTTCCAGGTCAGACCCGATTCGCGCTCGAGCACTGGGATGCAAACCTCTTCGGTGGCGCCTGGGTAGACGGTGGACTCGTAGACGACAGTGACACCCTTCTTCATGTGTCGGCCGACGCTGGTGCTGGAGCCGATGAGCGGGCGAAAATCCGGAATGTGGGCGTTGTCCACCGGTGTGGGCACGGCCACGATGATCATGTCGGCTTCTGCCAGCAGGCTCGGGTCGGCCGTGTAGACCGCGTGGGTGGAGGCACGCATCTCGTCGTCGGAAAGCTCGCGGGATGGGTCCACCCCACGCAGGCAAGACTCCACCTTGGGGACGGAGATGTCGAAGCCGATGGTTCGGCCATGTTTGCCGAACTCAATGACCAGGGGCAGACCCACATACCCCAGGCCGATTACTGCAACCACACTCATCACACGTTCTCCGATTGATTGAACAAATTCATTTTGGCGAGACTACTTGCCCGCCTTCGCCTGCCGTAGCTGGGCATCGATGGCACTGTAGTTCGCGGCCAAGAAGGACTCCAGAGTTGCATCGGCAGTACCGGAAGCGTCCTTGGCGGTGTAAACCACGATCACGGCCGAGTCGTCACCACGCCCCATCACCTGGTACACCGCACTATAAACTTTGGCCAGGTAGTCGCTGGCGGTCAAAGTACCGTCGATCCAGTAAATCTGCCACGCTACCAGGCGCCCTGGCTGGTTGGGTGCCGCATCTGCCATGCGGCGCAATTCTGCGGTACGAACGCGAGCGTCATGCTGACCGAACTTGACGTCTCGCGTACCACTGGCCACTCGGCTCCAGACTTTGTCACTGGAAACCACCAGTACGTTTTGCGAGCTGACCAGCTTGCGTTCGTAATCCTGGTTTCGATAAAAACCCAGGTAAACGCCCACCGAAGCCCCGGAGCGCTCATAGGCGCTGATGGATTCAGCCGAGTGGTTTTCAAAATGCGGCTTGAAGCCCAACACTGTCACGTCGGCAGAGTTCCATCCTGCGGCGAGTACGCCTGGCGCCGCCAACGCGGCTGCGGCCGAAGGTGCATTGCGTTCAATGGCCCACTTGGCGCCAGTCGGCAAAGCCGCAAACACGAGCAAACAGGTGGCAACCAGCCACAGCTTGCCGCTTGCCGAGGTAGCCAACGGTGACATCGCCATTACACGGCCAGAAGAGGTAGTTGGATGTGCTGGCTCCGGCTCGGACCACCTCGCACCAATCACGAACATGAACATGATCACCACGCCGAAAAACACCCAACCATAAATCAGGTGGTCCACTCCGACAGCCAGTGTGTTGCCCGACAAATGCCCCATCATCACAATCATGTAGGCGCGGACCCAGTTGGCGATCACCGGCACAAGAATCGAAACAATCACGAAAACGATGCGGCGCTGGGTGGACTGGTAGTTCAAATAGGCGAACAGCGTGCCGACAGTGACCGATGCAATCAAATACCGGATTCCACTGCATGCTTCCACCACCGACCAGTTGCCCGAAGGGATGACGAATTGCAGCCCCTCGCGCAAGACCGGAATTCCACTGAGCCGCAAGGCAGCGACGGTGAAATCCGCAGTCATTTCCATGAACCACGGCATCAAGAACTCGCCGATAGGAACCGCAAAAAACAGGAATGCCAGCGGGAACATGATGACCCGGGCTACTGCCAAGCCCAGGACAGCGGGCACCGACAGCACGAGCATGCCCACGAACGCCAACTGGGTGACCGAGTTGACCGCTGTCAGGTCGCCTAGCAGCCAAAACAAAGCCAACCCGGCGACCATGATCAGCAACAGTGGCTCTGGCTTGGGAACGATCCTTGCCAGATCGAACCGGCGCCGCCATATCAGCCACAAGACTATGGGCGGTACCACGAATGCATGCGTGAAAGTCTCTGACCGGTACCAAATGGTGACCATGGCACTCGCGGTGCGCCAATACAGGAACACCAAAGCCACCACGACGCCCATGATCGCCATCGTGGCAGTTCGCCAAGCCCGTGCAGAGTCTTGCGCAGATTGTTGAGGTATGTTCATCCGAGGCTACGCACAATAAACGGCCCCAGCCAATTCGCCAGCCCGATCGGCATACGGCGCCAGGTCTCGATCAGCAGCTTGTACTTGGCATTTGATGGGTTGTTCTGTGGAATGGCGTCGCGCTTGTACAGGCAGTACTCGTAGTGCAGCGGCGTGGGGACGAAGCCCCAGTTCTTCTTGAACGCGAACGAGCCTGTACCTTGCTTGCTGCGGCCGTAGTCGAATACCTTGATCCCGCGCGCGCAGGATCGGCGCAGGAGTTCCCAATATTTGAAGTCGTTGGCGGCCAGGTCTCGGGCCGACTCGTCGTCGCCCGCGTAATACGGCAAAACCTCGTCACGAAAATAGAAGCTCAAGACGCTGCTGAGTAACCGCCCATCCTGCCCAGTGACAGTGAGCACCTCGCAATCGGCACCGAACTCCGCCTGCAACGCTTTGAAATAGCGCTTGGGCATGGCGGGCGTGCCATGGCGGTGCACATTGTCGGCGTACAGGGCAAAAAAACGATCAGCATTTGCATCGGTTTGGCTGGCCAAACCGTTCTTGATGCCCTTGCGCACCATCGCGCGCTGCTTGCGCGGGATGGCCAGCATGTTGGCCTCTTCGTCCGGCAGGATGTCCTTGCGGAAGGTGACGTACAGGTCTTGCGTCGGCCAATCGGCATGGCGCTGGTTCAGGTTGCGCAACTCGAGGTGGTCCACTCCCAGACGCTTGGCGATCACCTGCGCTTCCGCCTCCAATGCCTGCGCTGCTACCTCCGTCATGGATGCCACGCCGCCGTAGACTGCAAATGGCAGACCGACCAGCGAATTACCAAACAAATAGCTGTGCACATGGGCCAGCGGCAACACGCCCTGCACGCGACCGTCTTCTTCTGCGTAGAGAAAGTAGGTGTTGTGCCGGAAGACATCGCGAATGATGCGTTGCCACCCCGCGCGGTGGAAGAACGTGGCCTGTGGGCAGGCGAACACAAACTCGTCCCACACCTTCGCCACGGCGGGGTCCTGGGGCGATAACAGCTTGATGCTCAGCACAGGCGGTTTCAGGCGACGACCGCCACGCGCGGCAAGTGCTGCTGTGCCTGGCCCAGGAAGATCCGGTCCATGCGGCCCCAATGAAAGTCGCCCAGCAGTTGCTGCAGGCGCGCCTCCATGCGATCGATGTTGACGTAATGGCGAAACCGGGTCTTGCTGCCGATGCCGTCGATACGCGGCTGTCCGGTGTCGATTTCCCACGGGTGGAAGTAGAAAATGCCGGATTGCCGCTCCGCCTGGTTCACCCTGTTGAGCATCCAGCGCGACACCTGGTAGGGCAGCAAGCGGAAGTAACCACCTCCGCTGGACGGGAAGTTGCGATTGAACAAGCGCAGGGTCGTAATAGGCACTTCCAGCAGTTCCGGGCGCACTCGATGGGCATGGCGCGGCGCGCCGGGCATGCCGTAATGGTCGTGCCGGATGGGGTAAATGCTGGAGCTGTAACGGTAACCGGCCTGCACAAGGCAGTCGAAAGCCCACAGGTTGCCTTCTCCGATGGAGAAACTCGGCGCACGGTAACCTTTGACCTCGACGCTGCACAGATCTTCCAAAATCGCCTTGGCGCGAACGATATCCGCCAGGAACGATGTCTCGGTCAGGTCGCTCACACGCTCGTGTCCGTAGCCGTGACTGGCCAGTTCATGGCCCTCCTGCACGATGCGTCGGATCAGTGCCGGGTAACGCTCGGCAATCCATCCCAACGTGAAGAAGGTTGCCTTGGTCTGCCGACCGGACAACATCGCCAGAATGCGGTCCACATTGCGTTCGACCCGGCACTCGCGGGCGTCCCAGCTGGCACGCGCGATATGCGGTGCAAATGCTGAAACCTGGAAGTAGTCCTCGACGTCGATCGTCAGGGCGTTGACCACATGCGCTGGTGCTATCGATGCCATCACGATCTCTTGAGGGAAGCAACGAGCTTTTGAAGCATGGCAAGGATCTCGAGGTTGACACGCTCCAGGCGCAACATGCCGCGCTCCAGGCGCTGCAAGCGGTCGCCCTGCTGCTCCGCGCCCAGGTGGGCCAACTGGCTCGATAAACCGTCCACGACCGAACCGGAACCCTGCAACTTGGCGAGATCGATGTCCACCAGATCGTCCGAGCCCGTAATTTGCGACGAGCTGTCCAGGAAACCACGAACCGAGTGCGGCTTTGCACTGGTGCCACCTGCTTCATCGCGCATCTCGTTGACGACTTCATCGACATCTTCAACGGCGAGGTGCTCCTTGTTGCCCAGGAATCCGAGCAACAGCAGTCGATCACAGACGGAGTTGATACGGCGCGGGATCCCGGCGGTGGCCTTGAAAATTGCTTCGTATGCACCGTCGCCGAATGTCGGCCGCCCTGTGCCGCCTGCACACTTCAGCCGATGCTCGATGTAACCCCTGGTCTCTTCCATGTCGAGCGGGCCAATATGGCAGGTAGCGGTGACCCTCTGGCGCAATTGCTGCATGTTCGGGTGCTGCAAGATCTCGCGAAACTCGGGCTGGCCCACCAGGAAGGTCTGCAGCAACGCCTGTTTGCCAAACTGAAAGTTCGACAACATACGCAGCTCTTCGACCGCGCGGGATGTCAGGTTCTGCGCTTCGTCGACGATCAACAGGCTGCGCTTGCCCTCGCTGACCTGTGTCACCAAGAATGCCTCCAGCGCCATCAGCAGGTCGGCCTTGGACACGTCCTTGACCCGCACACCGAACGCTGCGCCCACCATGCGCAAGGTGTCCTCGGCGTCCAACTGCGTGCTGACCAGGTTGGCGGCCGTGACGGCGTTGGCGTCCATGCTCTCGAGCAGACCGCGAACGATGGTGGTCTTGCCAGCGCCGATCTCGCCGGTGATGACGATGAAACCCTCGTTACGCAGCAGGCCATATTCCAGATAGGCCTTGGCCCGCCGATGCTGCTTGCTACCGAAATAAAAGCTGGGGTCAGGGTTGAGTTGAAACGGCTTGCTGGTCAGCCCGTAGAAAGCTTCGTACATGGATCAGAACCGTACATTCAGGTTGCCGGTGACAGCAGTTTCTGAGTAGGGCGAGGTGGTGCTGTCGAAGAGCACCCGGCGCGCGCCAAGGCTTGCCGAGGTGTCCCGGGTCAACTGGGTCGACAGGTTGAGGTTGACAGAACGAAAGGAAGTGCCCGGCTGCCCCAGGGAGCCTGACGACCGTTGTTGCGAGCTTGCCAGACTCAGGGACGCGCGGGGGGTCAAGCGGTGGGACAAGGTCACGGTCAAACCGCTTTGCTTGACGACCGACGAAGTAGCAAAGTCATCGACGAAGGTGGAAATCGTGTCTATCTTCGTGTTGCTGCTTCTGGTCGCCACAACCGACAGCGTATTGCGTGCGCCGAACACCACAAACGATAGCTGCTGCTGGTGCTGCAAGGAGATAGCTGACGACAGAAAACCACCAATCGCGATGGCGCCCGGCGTGATGCCATTGGATTGCAAGAAGACGCTGTATTGCTCTCGCTTGACCGGATCAGACTCGCCCTGGGCGAACTGGGTCGACAGCAGGTTGTACAAGGAAACTGTTCCCGTGGCGGACGGTTGACCGGTGGTTGTGCCCTTGGAATCACTGAACGCCCATGCGGTGTTGGCCGTCCGGTATGAAAGTGCAATCGTCTGAGTATCACCAAACAAACGACGCTCGCGCGTCACCGACACACTGGTGCGTTTCGAAGGAGCCCAATTGATCGCCAGCCCAGTCGCGCCACTTGTGTCTCTGTCGATACCGAAGCGGGTCTCCTCATTGGGGGTCCAGTTCACGCCCAAGGCACTGAAGTTGCCTTGTTGGCTGGTGGCCGTTGCGAAGTCGTTGGACTCGTGACTGGCCCTGACGTAGGTGCCCCACTGGTTATTGAATGGGTAGTTCAATTGGCCATTGAGGCGCTGGGACTGGGTTGACCGGCCCGCGGCGTAATCCGTCGACTGAAGTTCTGCCTGCAATGACCACCCGGAGCCCGGGCGACTGGCCACGCTGGACAATCGAACCGACATGTCATCGCTATTCACGTCCGATACCACAGCGGAGCGACTGCGGTTGGTAGTGAGGCTATAACGCGCTTCGTAGTCTGCGAAACCGGCCAGCCGGCCACGGACATACGGCGACAACCTGAACACGGATGTTTCCGTCGAATTGCCGCCGAGCGTACCCGGATTATTCGAAAAAGTGCCAAATGCGGATACGGCCTGCTGCGATATGGACCCGCTGAAATCGACAAAAGCCCAATTGTCGATGGCCTCGATGGACCCAGCCGTGGTCAAGGCATTCTGCGACTGGCGTCCGCTGGTACCGTTCGCATAGACCACTTCGTTGAGAGCGTAATCCAGCGAACCTCTGATTCGCCCGCCCGAACTCGATATTCGAATCCCCGGGCTGATCTGGGAGATGAGATCCGAACGCTTTCCGTTGGATTGCAGCAATGCGTTATTGGTAAACGTTTCGGTTACTGACACGCGAGGTACGATCACGATGCCCGAGCTGGGCACTGCTCCAGCCGCAACCTGCGACCAGGCTGTCACGGGCACAGCCCACCCAAAAACGACCAACCGAGCGAGCCATTTCGGAGAAACGCCAAAACCGCATCGATGGCGGCGGGACGAATGCAAACCAAGCTCCATGCGCCGGGAAGAACTACGAAACGGGCTTGGCGCCGTAACCATAACCGTAGCCGTATCCGTAGCCGTATCCGCCCGATGAAATGCTTCGCGCCTGGTTGAGCACCATCATTTTTACTGGGCAAGCTTCGATGGTCGCCAAGGCATCTTGAACATCGGACCGCAAGGTTTTCTCGGCATGGATCACCATGACGATCTGCCCCATGTGAGTGGCTAGCACCCGGGCCTCTGTCGTGAGCAACAATGGCGGCGAATCAAAAATGATGATCCGGTCGGAGTAACGCTTGCCCATGTCAGCAAGCAACCGGGTCATGGCGTCGCTCGCGAGCATTTCGGTTGCCCGCGGGTGTGGCGTGCCGCTTGGCAAAATGCTGAGCTTGTCAATATTGGTCTTCAGCAACATGCTGGAAAGGTCAGCCGACCCGTCAAGCAGCAGGTCGAGCAAACCTGGGCTGGGTTGCAACCCAAGCACGCGTAAGACCGATGGCCGCGCAACGTCTGCGTCAACCAGCATCACCGTATTGTCCAACTCGGCTGCGATGCTGATCGCCAGATTGATCGCCGTGAAGCTCTTGCCCTCGCCAGGCACAGAACTGGTCACCATGATCAGGTTGCCATTGTCGATCAGAGTCGGGCCCTTGCCCATGGCGTTGCTGATCAATGGCCGCTTGATCACGCGGTATTGATCGGCAATCTGCGACCTGGGTGCATGCGGACTGACGATGCCTGCAGAAGCAATTGCGTCCAGGTCAATGACGACGCGTTGCGAAACTTGCGCAGGCCGGACTACCGGGGCCTGCTGCTCCACGTCCTGAACTGAGCCACTTGCCAATGGCACCGGCGTGACCAATGCCGGGGGAACCACATCGTCCTTTTCCGGCATTGCGGCTCCCGCGCGACGCAATTGCTCCAGGCGGAGCGCGGCTTGTTCGATGAGGCTGCTCATTGTTGACTCAACTAACCCGGTTTGCGAGGATCGTTAAAGCAACGACTGCCACCACAAAAAGACCCACCAAGCCACTGGACGCGAGCCCGAAGCGACGCAAATCACGTTTTTCACGGGCTCGGCTCGACTCTGAGTGGACCAGAGTGACAACACCCAGGATTGGCAAACCAATGGTGTTGCGGACAGCACGGGCATCGAAAAATACTGCCTTCAATTGGCTCAGGATAAAGGCCACGCCCAGGCCCGCCCCCAATGCCGCCATCAAAGCCACCGGCATCAACAATAACCGGTTGGGAGCCACTGGTTTTTGTGAAGCGCGGGGTGGATCGATCAGCCGGAAATCTGCCACACCCGAGGCACCCTCCAACTCTCCAGAGAGTGAAGCGGACTCGCGCCGCGCGACCAAATCCTCATAATTCTTCTTGTGAATGCCATAATCCCGATTCAATTGGGCAAATTCGGCTTCTACTTGTGGCGCAGTTTTCATCATCTCGCGGGCTGATTGCGCGCGCGACTCATACTCTCCAACCCTTGCACGGAGCGCCGCGACTTGAACCTCAGATGTTGCCATCATGCGACCGAGTTCTTGCGTGACCAAGTTTGTATTGGGACCTGCCACAGCAGTCGGATTCGCCATGGCCGCCTTGCGAAGTTCCTGCACTTCTTTGCGTTTTTGATCTTCCAGGTCTTTGATCAACCTGCGGGTATTGGCCACATCAGGATGTTGTTCGGTAAAACGCTGCAACAAAGCGTCAAGATTCTGCTTTTGAGTTGCGAGCCGAGAGTCGATCTCGGGGGTGGAAACCTGTACCGCAGATTCCTGCAAAATACTGCGCGAGGTGATATTCACGCTTTGCGACTTTTCCGCCTCCAACTGTTTCTTTGCCGAGTCCCGCGCATTTTCGGCTTCGCGCAATTCCAACCTGGCCTGGTTGAGCTGATTCATGATGTCGCTGACCTTGGAGGCGGTGTCTTTGCCATCACCGCCTTGAAGCGCGATGTTTTTCAAGCGGAACTCCTTCAGCCGGGCCTCTGCTTCTTCCAGCTTAGCCACGTACGTCTTGATCTGTTCATCGATGAACTTCTTGGCGGAATCCGAGTCCTTGCGAGTTTCCCCCAAACTGGACTCTACAAAAACGGACACGAGGGATTGAACAACCCGCTTGGCCTTGTCCGGGCTGGCGTCACGAAATGACAAGGTATAAAGGTTGTCACGGCCGGCATTTTTGATTTCGAGAGTCTTGGTCAACGTTTCGATCAAGTTCTCTTGCGCCGCCTTGGACTGGCTGGACAAATCCAGATCAGCCATTCGAATCACCTTTTCGATGTTGGGTCGGCTGATGAGGGTTCGGCTGAGCATGTTGACCTGTTGATCCACATTTGGCTGCACGGCCAAACCAGACATCAAGGGTTTGAGGATGGATTGCGTGTCCACGAAAATTCGAGCACTGGCTTCGTATTTGTCCGGTATGGAGAGGACCACCACAATCCCCACCGCCGCCACGACCCAAGCCAATGCGAGTGCCGGCCAGCGGTGCTTCCACATGCCCTTGGCAACAGAGATTATTTGCCCGAGGAGTTCGTCCATCAGTAACTATCTATCCAGTCAAAATCAAAGCCGACCATCAACGACTAATCAGAACCAGCCCTGAGGAATGATCAGAATATCACCCGGTTTCATTTCGACATTGGCAGACATGTCGCCGCGCTTGATCAAGTCCTTGATGCGGAC
>JAYVRP010001075.1:0-3005 GCA_043776215.1 Rhodoferax sp.
ATTGCCACCGGCGACGGGCTGTCGGCTGCGGTCGCTGCCATCAACGACCAGTCGTCCAAGACCGGTGTGACGGCCTCCCTGAATGCTGCCGGCACAGCGGTCGTGGTGACCAATGCGACCGGCAACGACATCTCGGTGTCTGACACCACCGTATTGAACGCCGGCAACATCACGGTTCAAAAGCTCGACAGCCTGGGCGCCGCGTCGGGAGCCTCCGTGGCATTGACGGCAGATGCGTCGCCCGAAACCGCGACCGTGGTAGGTTACATCACCCTGGATTCCGACAAATCTTTTGCGGCGGACGTGACCAACACCAACGTGCTGGCCGCAGACATCGGCTCGACCCTCAACAAGGTCTCCGATCTGGACGTCACCACTTTCACCAAAGCCAGCGATGCATTGAAGACGGTGGACTCGGCACTGGCCTTCATCAGTGGCGCGCGCGCCAAGCTGGGTGCGCTGCAGTCGCGTTTCGAAACCTCGATCGCCAACTTGCAGGTGACTTCCGAAAATCTCTCGGCGTCACGCTCGCGCATCATGGACGCCGACTTCGCCCAGGAAACAGCCAATCTGTCACGCGCGCAGATCCTGCAACAGGCAGGGACCGCGATGGTGGCCCAGGCGAACCAGATTCCCCAGGGCGTACTGGCCCTCCTGAAGCAGTAACGCGAACGCGTTCACCAGCACACCTGGCCTGACAGAGCTGGCACCGCAACCAGCCGGCCCCAGGTACCGGCCGGCGGCGCGCATGTGCTCGCGTTGGTCCAACGCCGCTCCCATAACCCCCGTGCTTGCAGGGGTTTTCTTGCGTCCGGGCCCCTGCGCGTGAGGGACTTCACAGGTCGCGCAACAGGGCGCAGGCACCGTGCCTGACGCGATGGATGGCATCCGCATGACTGGGCAGTGGCTGACCTAGGTTTTTGCCTTACAAGCCCGCGACAAAACCCTGACGCCCAATGCATCCGTTTGCTGATTCAAGTTTTACACGCTCCGCGCAAAATACTTGCATCCAACGCTGAACTGCGTCCACTCGCCCAGGGAATACAACATGACAAGCGATCAAATCATCTCAGAGATTCGCGAAGCCAATCTCACCTATCTGATGCTGGCACAGAACCTGATCCGGGCCGACCGGACCGAAGCGCTGTTCCGGCTGGGTCTGTCCGAAGAATCGGCCGATCTGATTGCCAACCTGTCGCCGGCCCAGGTCCTCAAGATCGCGTCGGGCAATATGTTGTTGTGCCGGTTCAGGGTAGATGACGACATCGTCTGGAACCTGTTGACCAACCACACGACCAGCAAGGTCAACAATGACGCCACGACCCGCTTGCACGCCAGCATTCTGATGTCCGGCCGTTTTGCCGAGGCCATGTAGACCATGGCAACCAAAAGCATCGTCAACGAATCCCGCCAGATCGAGCGCGCCATCGCGTTGATCCAGATGGGCGCCCGGCTCCAGGTCCTGGAGAGCGAAACCAGCCTTTCTTATGAGCGCCTGTTGCGCCTGTACAAGGAAGTCGCAGGAAGGTCCCCGTCCAAAGGGCAGTTGCCGTTTTCCACCGACTGGTTCCTGACCTGGCAGCCCAATATCCACGCGTCGCTGTTTCTCAACACCTACGAGTACTTGACCAAGGTCTCCGCCATGGAGGACATCGATGCCGTCATGAAGGCCTTCAAGCTGTACCTGGAGCAGATTGCGTCTTGCGACGTCGAGCCGCTGCTGTCCATCACCCGCGCCTGGCGTCTCGTCAAGTTCGTCAACAACAACATGCTCACCATGACCAAGTGTTCCAAATGTGGCGGACATTTTGTGACCGAACCGTACGAAAACGTGCGCAACTATGTGTGCGGCCTGTGCGAACCGCCAGCGCGTGCCGGAAAAAGCGCCCTGGCGGGCGGGATCATGGTGCACTGACTGGCTCATCCGTCGTCCATCTCCGCATATAGGGGCCCATTTCGGGCCCTTTTCGCGTTTTTCACCGGGCACAACTCCATAGAATGGGTTCTACCTACCCGCAAGCAGAACCACCGCTTGAACGCGTCTCACGCACCTAAACCTCCGCAATCATGATTGTTATCGTCGGCTACGTCGTTGCCATGGGTTGCATCTTTGGCGTCTACATCTTTCACGGTGGAAACATTGGCGTCATTTTGAAGGCTCTGCCATTCGAACTGGTCACGATCTTCGGCGGTGCGCTGGGCGCATTTGCAGTCAACAACCAGCCCAAGGTACTCAAGGCGACGATCAAACTCATTCCGCAGGCCCTCAAGAGCTCCATCTATACCAAGGCACGTTACATGGAGCTGATGGCTTTGCTGTACGACATCCTGCAGAAGGCCCGCAAAGAGGGACTGATGGCCATCGAGAAGGATGTGGAGACGCCCCACGAATCCGAAATTTTCAAGAAGTACGCCACGGTCGGCAGCGACCACCATGTGGTCGAGTTCATGACCGACTACCTGCGCATGATGGTGTCGGGCAACCTGAATGCCCACGAGATCGAGTCTTTGATGGACAGTGAAATAGACACCCACCACCAGGAAGCCCATGCACCTGTCGCTGCGATCGCCCGCCTGGCCGGCGCGTTGCCGGCCTTCGGGATCGTGGCGGCCGTGCTCGGCGTGGTAAACACCATGGGATCGGTCGGGCAGCCTCCGGCGGTTCTGGGCGGCATGATCGCGTCTGCGTTGGTGGGAACCTTCCTGGGCATTTTGCTGGCGTACGGCGTGGTCGAACCGCTGGGCGGCCTGCTCGAGCAAAAATCCGAAGACGCCGCCAAGGAGCTGCAATGCATCAAGACCACACTGCTGGCCAGCATGCAGGGGTACAACCCCTCCACCGCCATCGAGTTCGGTCGCAAGGTGCTGTTCTCCACCGAGCGCCCCAGTTTCGCCGAGCTCGAGAACCACGTGCGCGGCAAGAAGTGACCACGCCCAACACCGACGACTGACATGGCCACCGACGCAAAGAAGCTGCAACCGATCATCGTCAAGAAGATCAAGAA
>JAYVRP010001076.1:0-10159 GCA_043776215.1 Rhodoferax sp.
AGTCGTCATCGCCGGTATCGGCCACACAGCGTTCGGCAAACATCCCGGGCGCGGCACGGTGTCGCTCAACGTCGAGGCGATCCGCAAGGCGCTGGCCGACGCGGGGGTGGACAAGCCCCAGGTCGATGGCCTGATGGTCAAGGCGCCGACCTCCAAGTTCGAGATGATGTACGCGCAGAAGCTTGCCGAGGCGCTGGGCATGCAACCGCGCATCGGTGGTGTCTATGACCACGGCGGCGCAAGCAACATCAGCATGGTCAGCTACGCCGCCATGGCGATCGAGGCTGGGCAGTGCGAGATCGCCGTGGTGGCGCTGGCCGACAACCCGGCCACCGGCACACGCCAGGCCTACGAGAAGTCCTATGGCGACGACGGCAGCGGTCTGGTCGGCTGGTTCGGCACACCGGCCGGTTACGCCATGATCGCGCAGCGCCACATGGCGCAGTACGGCACCACCAGCGACCAGCTCGGCGCCATCGCCGTGGCCTGCCGCCGGCACGGTGCGGCCAATCCGCACGCGCAGCTGCGCAAGCCGCTGACGCTGGAGCAGTACCGCGAATCGCGCCTGATCGTCGAGCCGCTGCGCCGCGACGACTGCTGCCTGGTCTCCGACGGTGCCGCGGCCGTCGTGCTGATGAGCGCGAAGAAGGCCGCCGAACTGAAGGTGGCCAAGCCGGTGCCGGTGCTGGGTTTCGGCCAGGGCCAGACATCCTGGCACGTGGCACTGCGCCCGGACCTCACCACCACCGCGGCCAAGGTGTCGGCGCAGACCGCCTTCGCGATGGCCGGCCTGACACCCGCCGACATCGACGTGGCGCAGATCTACGACTGCTTCACCATCGCGGTGCTGATGACGCTGGAGGACTACGGTTTCTGCGCCAAGGGAGAGGGCGGCAGTTTCGTGCAGGACGGGCGCATCGTGCTTGGCGGCGCCTTGCCGATCAACACCTCGGGCGGCCTGCTGTCCGAGACCGGCATGCCGGGCCTGCAACTGGTGATGGAAGGCGTGCGCCAGATGCGTGGTGACTCGGTCAACCAGGTGCACGGCGCGCGCAAGTGCGTCATCAGCAACCAGGGCGGCATCATGCACACGCATGCCACGCTGATCCTCGGCCAATAAGGAAGGTGACCCATGACTGACATTGACGTCCGGGCGCCCGGCCCCGAGATCACCGACCTCAACCGGCCCTACTGGGACGGGCTCAAGGAAGGCCGGCACCAGTACCAGTGCTGCAAGGCCTGCGGCCACCGCTGGCTGCCTGCCCGCAGCGAATGCCCGGGGTGCCTGGGCGACGACTGGGCCTGGGAGCAGGCCGGCGGCCGCGCCAGGCTCATCAGCTGGGTGGTTTACCGCATGGCCTACCACGCAGCTTTCGCGCAGCGGCTCCCGTATACGGTGGCCGTGGTTGAACTCGACGAAGGCCCGCGCATGTTCAGCAACATCGTGGGTGTGGACGCCGCGCAGTTGACGATCGACATGCCGCTGCGCATGGTGATCGAGCAGGAAGGCGACAACGCCGTGGCCCGTTTTACGCCGGCCTGAGCCGGGACGCACAGACAACACGAGGAGGACACACCATGAGATTGCGCATCCTGACCCAGGCCGCCTGCATCGCCGTGACGCTTCTGGCCGGTGGCGCCCAGGCGCAGCAGCCCGCGTTCCCGACCAAACCCCTGAAGATAGTGGTGCCGACCTCGGCAGGCAGCGGGTCGGACATCACGGCACGGTATTTCGCCGAGCAGCTGAGTCCGGCGCTAGGCCAGCCGGTGCTGATCGACAACAAGCCCGGTGCCAATGGGGTGATCGCCGCGATGGCCGTCAAGCAGGCGCCAGCGGACGGCTACACCATCTTCCTGGGCACCAACACGCACATGGCGGTGAACCCGTCGGTGGTGAAGGACCTGCCCTATGACGGGCTGAAGGACTTCAAGCCGGTGACCGGGCTGGCGCGCGGCATGATGATCTTCGTGGCGCCGACCAACTCGAAGATCGGTTCGATTCCGGATCTGGTCAGCGCGGCCAAGGCTTCCAGCCAGAAGCTCAACGTTGGCACCTACACGGCAGGCTTTCACCTGTCGGCGGAATGGTTTGCCAGCAGCACAGGCGCACGCAGCGTGAACGTGCCTTACAGGGGCGCCCCCGAAGTTTTCACCGCATTGATGGGCAACCAGCTCGACTGGGCCGTCAGCGACCTGATCGCCGCCATACCCCAGGTCAAGGGCGGCAAGCTCAAGGCGCTGGCTGTCTCTGGCGAAAAGCGGCATCCCGACTACCCAGAGATTCCAACCATCACGGAAAGCGGTTATCCCGACTACGTGAACTACACCTGGACCTCGATGTACATCCGTTCCGACACACCCGACCTGGTGACGAACCGACTCGTCGATGCAATGCAGAAGATCCTGGCCACCCAGGGCGCCAGGGACTTTATCGCCAAGATCGGCTCCGACCCGATGGCGCTGGCACCTGCGGAGATGCGCAAGTTCCAGATCAGCGAGACCGAGCGCTTCCGCAAGGTCGCGGAAGCGGCTGGCATCAAGCCCGAATGAACGCGCAGCATGACCCATCGACCGGAGCCGGACATGGATGAATTCTGGAGCGGCAAATCGGCCGTCGTGACCGGCGGAGCCCGCGGCCAGGGCGCATCGATCGCTCGGCTGCTGATGGCTGCCGGCGCGCATGTTTTTGTGATGGACCGCCTGTCGCTCGACGACCCCGCATGGAGTGCGTTGCGTGAATTTTCCGCGCTGCAGCCTGGCGGGTTGTCCTGCCTGGAGCTGGACGTGGCCGACGAAGCCGCGTGGCAGGTGGTGGCGGCGCAGGTGCGTTCCAGCGGCAGGCCATTGATGGGACTGGTGAACAACGCCGGCATCACTGGTCCGCGCAACACGGTCACCAAGGCGCCACTGGCCGAATGGGAACAGGTGTTGCGGGTCAACCTGACCGGCGCGTTTCTCGGCATCCAGCATCTGGCGTCCCTGATGCCTGCCGGTGCGGCGATCGTCAACATCGCATCCGTTGCCGGCCTCACTGGTTATTACTCGGCCGCCTATTCGACCAGCAAGTGGGCGCTGCGCGGACTCACCCGAAGTGCCGCCATGGAGCTCGCTCCAGTGGGCGTGCGTGTCAACTGCATCTGCCCGGGGGTGGTCGACACCGACATGATCCGCACCAACACGCGCCTGTTCGATGCCTTGCAGAACATCACGCCCCTGGGCCGGATGGCACAGCCGGGGCAGATTGCGGACGTGATGTTCTTCCTGCTGGGGCCGAAGGCCGCCTACATCACGGGAACGGACATCGCGGTCGATGGCGGGGTCAGCGGTGGCGGCATCTTCTGGCCAGTGGGCAGGGCAGTCGGCGCGCTGTAGTGCGCCGGCAACGGGAGTCGCTACAGGAACAGGGCAAGGCAGTAACAACGCAGCGGAGCGCGACGTTCGCTCACTGATGCCGTGGTTGGAAACGTCGGGGCAGGTCATTAACCAAAGGAGATAGACATGGGTGTATTGAAGAAGTTCGCGTGGCTCGCTGTTGCGGCCACTGTTGTCGCAATCGCGCAGCCGGCAGCGGCGCAACAGACAATCAAGATCGGGGCGCTCAACCCCTACAGCGGGCCACTGGCGCTCTACGGCACGGAGGTCACGCGCGGATACGAGTTGGCGAGCGACAAGATCAATGCGGCCGGCGGCGTGCTGGGCAAGAAGATCGAACTGATCCGCGGTGACGTGACCAATGCGCAGCAGGGTATTGCCACTGTCGAGCAACTCGTCACGCGCGACAAGGTCGACATGTTCGTCGGAACCTACATCAGCGGCATCTCGCTCACTGCCAGTGATACCGCCATGCGCTACAACAAGCTCTATTGGGAGACGAACGCGGTGGCGCAGGTGCTGACGGAACGCAAGCTGCCCAACTTCATCCGAAGCGGCCCGGATGGCGGTGCCTTTGCCAACACCTCGTCGGCCACCGTGCGCGACCTGATCGCTCCGGCGCTGAAGAAGGAGATGAAGGACCTGAAGATCTGGATCGAGCATGAGGAGTCGATCTACGGCACGTCCATCGCCCAGGGCCAGAAGCGCATCCTGGAGGCGTTTGGCGCCAAGGTCGTCGGTGTCGGATCGCATGCGGCCAACACGATCAGCCTGAACGACACGGTGCTGCGTGCCAAGCAGGCCGGCCCCGATGTACTGATCCAGACCGGTTATGTGCCCGACGGCAACCTGCTGCTGCGCACCGCGCGCGAGCAGGGCTTCAAGCCGGCCGCGATCCTGTTCGTCGGCACCGGCGACACGCCGGAGACGCTGCAGGCGCTCGGTGCTGCCTCCATGGAGGGCATCCTGGTGGTCGGTTACCCGCGCAACGACATCACCGACAAGTTCGGTCCCGGCAACAAGGCCTACCTGGCCGCCTACCGCGAGAAGTACAAGAGCGACCCGGTTGCGCCCCAGGGCATGGCCGCGTACTCGGGCTTCCTGATCATGGCCGAGGCGCTCAAGGCCGCCGGCAGCGTGGACCCGGCCAAGGTGCAGGCCGCGGCGGCCAAGCTGGACGTGCCCGAGAACACCTATCCGTCCGGTTTTGGCGCCAAGTTCGACGGTGTGTTCCAGAACGTACGCGCACAGTTCACCGCATCGCAGTGGCAGGACGGTAAGCTGGTGACCGTGTTCCCCAAGAGTGCGGTAGGACCCGGCGCCACGCTCAAGCCGCTCGGTCGCCCCTGAGCCGGGCAGGCATGGCAACCAGTTGCATGTCGTCCGATTGCGTGGCATGGCATCGTGTCTGACATGAAGCACCAGGTGGCCTGCATGGATGTCTGGGCGCCGGCGGTGCGCGACGTGGTGGTACGCGCCGCACCGAGCGAGCTGGAACTCCGTTTCGCTGCATCCTATGACCCGGCCGAGCAGAGCAGCCTGGTCGAGGATGCGGAAATCCTCCTGCCGGGCTTTGCTGCGGTCAGCGCGGCCCTGCTGGCGCGCGCCCCGCGGGTGCGTATGGTGCAGAAATGGGGCATCGGCATCGACAGCATCGATCTTGACGCGGTGCGCGCGCGCGGTGTCGCCTTGTCGATCACCGCCGGCTCCAATGCTGCGCCGGTGGCAGAGCTGGCGATCGCGCTGATGCTCGCCGTCTACCGGCGCATTCCCTATGTCAACCGCGCCATGCGTGCCGGGCGCTGGCCCACTCCCGAGATGCGCGAGACCTGCTACCAGATCAGCGGCAAGACCGTCGGCCTGGTGGGTTTCGGCAACATCGGCCGCATGCTGGCGCGCCGACTGCGCGGCTTCGATGCGCAGCTGATCTATTTCGACACGCAGCGCGCCGACCCGGCCACCGAGTCGGCGCTGCAGGTGCGTTACGCAAGCCTGGCCGAGGTGCTCTCGCACAGCGACATCCTGAGTCTGCATGCGCCGCTGCTGCCGCAGACCGCCCATATGGTCAATGCCGCGTCGATCGCGGCGATGAAGGATGGCGCGGTCCTGATCAACACCGCGCGTGGCGGGTTGGTGGACGAGCAGGCACTGTTCGACGCGCTGGTCAGCGGAAAGTTGCGCGGCGCCGGCCTGGATGCGTTCGACCCCGAGCCGCCATCGGCGGACAACCCGCTGCTGACGCTGGACCAGGTCGTCGTCACACCGCATGCCGGTGGGGGCGTTTTCGACAACGTCGACAACGTCGCGCGCCACGCCTTTGGCAACATCCTGCGGTTTTTGCGCAACGAGCCGATCGACGCGGCCGACCTGGTGATACCGGCCCGCGTGCCGGCGGGGAGCCGCTGAACCATGGCCGAATCCCCAGCACCGGACCCGCAGTTGCGCAATCCGCTGGCCGAGACGCTGGCGGCGGGTCGGCTGGGCCTGGGCATGCTCGTGCAGAAAGTGCAGCAGGTCGACATCGCGCTGGTCGCCCGGAGCTGCGGCTTCGATGCGATCACCGTTGACCTGGAGCACTCGGTCATTCCCGAATCCGCGGCCGCGCAGATCTGCGTGACTGCCATGCAGGTCGGCGTCACGCCCCTGGTGCGTGTGCCCAGCCACGCCGGCCACCATGCGAGCCGGCTGCTCGATGCCGGCGCCTGCGGCATCGTGGCGCCGCATGTGAACAACGCCGACGAGGCGCGTGCGATCGTGTCGGCATGTCGCTTCGCGCCGCTCGGCCAACGCTCGGTGGCCGGCAGCTGGCCGCATCTGGGCTACCGCAGCTGGCTGGCCGAGGACGTGCGGCGCGTCTTCAATGCCGCGACGACCGTGGTGGTGATGTTGGAGACGCCCGAGGCGATCGCGAATGCCGAAGCGATCGCGGCGGTGCCCGGCGTTGACATCCTGCATGTGGGTTCGACCGACCTGTGCGAGGCCATGGGCATGCCGGGCCGGTTCTCCGACCCGGCCCTGGAACGCTGTTTCGTGCAGGTGCTGACCGCCTGCCGCCGGCATGGCAAGGTGGCCGGTGCAGGCGGCCTGGCAGGAACCCCGGATGTGCTTCGCTCCATGGTGCGGCTGGGCGTGCGTTTCGTCACGGCCGGCATCGACTGGGATTTCCTGATGGCAGCCGCGCGGCAGCGCGCTGACCTGTTGCGCGCGTTGCCGCTGGAGTGACAAACACCATGACCGACCTGATCCTGCACCACTTCAAGACCTCGCCGTTTTCCGAGAAGATCCGGCTCGTGCTGGGCTACAAACAGCTGGAATGGAAGTCGGTGCTGATACCGCCCATCATGCCCAAGCCAAACGTCGTGGCCCTCACCGGTGGTTACCGCCGTACCCCCGTGTTGCAGGTGGGCGCCGACATCTACTGCGACACCGCGCTGATCTGCGATGTGCTCGAGCATGCGCGGCCCGCACGCAGCCTGTACCCGGAACCGGTCAAGGGGCTGGCCCGGATCCTGGCGCAGTGGGCCGACAGCACGTTGTTCTGGACCCTGATCGCCGGGCCCAAACCCGACGCGCACATGTATGCGGGTGCACCCGACGCAGCGCCAGCCTTCATGGCCGACCGCCAGGCGATGTTCGGCGGCATGCCGCGGCCGCGTGCGCCCGATGCCATCGCCGCCATCAAGTCCGGCCTGCGCCGGCTCAATAACATGCTGCAGGACCAGCCCTACTTGAGCGGCGCCGTGCCCAGCGTCGCGGACTTCTCCGTCTACCACTGCCTGTGGTTCACCCGCATCCGCTCCCCGGCCGAGGCCGACAGCCTGCAGCAGCTGGGCCACCTGGCGCAATGGATGGAGCGCATGCAGGCCATCGGTCACGGCCGGATGGAGGACTTCGATTCCACGCGGGCGATTGCGCTGGCGGCAGCAACCGAACCGGCGGCGCCCGGCAGCGGCCTGTTGCGCGACACCGCCTTCCAGGACGATCATGGCATTGCGCTGGGCAGCCGGGTCAGCATCCGGGCCGAGAGTTTCGGCGCGGAGACCACCGAAGGCTCGCTGGTGGCGGCCACGCGCACGCACTTCAGCCTGCAGCGGATCGACGCGCGCGCCGGCACGCTGCATGTGCATTTCCCGCGCATCGGTTACGTGCTTGAGAGAGCCTGAAGAAAGGGAGACATGGACCAACTACTCAACGTTCTGGTTTTCGGCCTGTTGCTGGGGGGCATTTACGGCCTCGTCAGCATCGGCCTGAACCTGATTTTCGGGGTGGTGCGCATCGTCAACTTCGCGCAGGGCGAACTGGTGATGTTCGGCATGTATGGCAGCTACTACGCCTACGCCTACCTGGGCATCAACCCCTACCTGTCGGTGTTGTTCGTGGCGCCGTTGGTCGGCCTGATCGGCGTGGCGATCCAGCGCCTGGTGATCCAGCCGCTGCATGCCGAGCCGAACATGCAGATTTTCGCCACCTTTGGCCTGCTCATCATGTTCCAGAACATCATGCTGGCAATCTCGCGCGGCGAGGCCTACAGCATCGGCGGGCAGGTGGGCTCCGCGGTGTTGACCGTGGGCGACCTGAAGATCAGCGTGGTGCGGCTGGTGACCTTCGTGGCGACCACGCTCATCACCATCGGCCTGCACCTGTTCCTGCGCCACACCATCACCGGCAAGGCGATCCGCGCGGTCACCCAGGACAAGCGCGCCGCGCGCGTGATGGGCATCAACGTCGAGCGCACGTTCCTCTTCACCTTCGGCATCGGCGCGGCGCTGGCCGGCATGGCTGGGGCGCTGTTGACGCCGATCTATTCGATCACCCCGGCGGTGGGCGGCAACTTCATTCTCGCTGCTTTCGCGGTGGTGGTATTGGGCGGGCTGGGCAGTGTGTGGGGCGCCTACATCGGCGGGCTGATCGTCGGCGTGGTCGAGGCGTTGGCCGGCTACTACATCGACCCGGCACTGAAAAACGCCATCTGGTTCATCATTTTTCTGGTGGTGCTGGTGGTACGCCCGGCGGGTCTGTTGGGCCAGGTCGGCGCTGAAGAGGTAGGGTTCCGTGAGCAAAATTGATCAGACGCCGGACACTGCCGGCCATGCGGCGGCGGGCCAGGCGACGACCGGCAATGCGACGACCGCCGCTGTAGTGACTACCGCAGACCAGACCGGCATCGATTCGGCTGGCCGCGCGCTGGCCAAATACTTGGGCGGCATGACGCTGGCCTTCCTGCCTTTCGTGTTGTTTATCGATGACTCGCACTGGCTCAACATCATCGCCTTCACCTACCTGATGGGCGGGCTGGCGGCGGCGTGGAACATCATCGGCGGCTTCGGCGGCCAGTTCTCGCTCGGGCATGGGGTGTTCTTCGCCATCGGTGCCTACATGACTGCGCAACTGGTGGTGCTGTTCGGCTGGTCGCCGTGGCTGATCATGCTGCCGGCGGCGCTGGCGGCAGCGCTGGTGTCGGTGCTGATCTCCTGGCCGACGTTCCGGTTGCGCGGCCCGTTCTTCGCGATTGCGACGCTCGCCTTCAACGAGGTGGCCTTCGTGATTGCCAACCATTTCGATTCGCTCACCGGTGGCCCGCGCGGCATCATGGTGCCGTTCAAGGCCGGCTTCGAGAACATGATTTTCAAGCAGCGCTGGCAGTATGCGCTGCTGATGTTTGGCTTCGTCGCCATCGTCATCGGCATCACGGTGCTGCTGCGGCGCAGCCGCCTCGGCTACTACCTCTTGGCGGTGCGTGAAGACGAAGATTCGGCGCGCGCTTCCGGCATCAACGTGCTCAAGGTCAAGTTGCAGGGCATGGCGCTGTCGGCGGCGCTCACGTCGATTGGCGGCACGCTGTTCACCATGTACCTGCGCTTCATCGATCCGCCCACGCTCTTTACCCTGCCGGAGGTGGGCGTGAAGTTCGCGCTGCTGGCGCTGATCGGCGGCATCGGCACCATCGCCGGCCCGCTCCTCGGCGCGGCGCTGATCGTGCCGTTCGAGAATTTCCTGCGCGCGGAACTGGCCAACGCCCTGCCGGGCGTGAACCTGGTCATCCTCGGCCTGTTGATGGTGCTGGCCGCGCTCTTCATGAAGCGTGGCGTGGTCGGAGCCTGGGACGATTTCCAGGCCTGGATCAAGCGCAGAAAGGCGGGGCGAAAATGAGCGCGCAACTGCTGACGCAACCGCTGGCGCAACCGCTCGCGCAACTCCTCGAAGTGGCCGGCGCGTCGAAACATTTTCTCGGCCTGCGCGCGGTTGACGAGGTGTCGCTCAACGTCTCCAAGGGCGAGATCGTCAGCATCATCGGCCCCAACGGTGCCGGCAAGACCACCTTCTTTAACCTGCTCACCGGCCAGCTTGTGCCCACCGCCGGTGAGGTGCGGCTGCGCGGCGAGCGCATCAATCATCTCGCACCGCATGACCGCGCGCGCCTCGGCATGGGCCGCACCTTTCAGATCGCCAAGCCGCTGATCGCATTGAATACGCTGGAGAACGTGATGATCGGTGCCTTTATGCGTCATCGCACGCTGTCGGTAGCGCGTGACAAAGCCATGGCGGTGCTGGAGAAGGTCGGGCTGGCGCGCCACGCGCGGCGGCGGGCCGGCGACCTGACGCTGTCTGAGCGACGCCGGCTCGAAGTCGCGCGCGCGCTGGCGCTGGAGCCCGAGATCATGCTGTTGGACGAGGTGATGGCGGGCCTCAACCAGAGCGAGGTGGGGCAGGCGATCGAATTGCTGCGGGGTCTGCATGCCGAAGGGCTCACCTTCCTCATCATCGAGCACAACCTCAAGGTGGTGCG
>JAYVRP010001077.1:0-2987 GCA_043776215.1 Rhodoferax sp.
GGACTGCAGTGGATTGCCGCGTTGACCGCGCCACCAGCACCAGGCAGCGCTGCGGGCGCTTCGCCGCGCATCACGACCGACCGTGCCACCGGTGAACGCAGTCTGTCGATCCCGCTGCCCGATCCGGTCACCGTGCAACGCCTCGCCGATGGGTTGGCAGGTCTGCTTGAACGCCTGCGGCGATAGACGCTGACCTCCGGTGGTTTGCCTCGTATTGCGCATCGGGCAACGGGCAATTCCATGTGACGGATCACGCAGGAGCGTGATGGGAAGGCTTTGCGCAAGCGCTGATCACGCCTTGGGCGGGTTCAGGATCTGCCACGCTTCGGCCGGCGTGGCCACCTCGCGCCCGCACGTTTGGGCGATCACCACCACGCGGCGGATCAACTCGGCATTGGTCGGCATGCCCAATTCGTTGTAGGGGTGGTCACCCAGGCCGATCGACACGTGGCCACCCTGCGTGATGATGGCCTCGACCAGTCCGAACAGGTTGCCGCCGTAGGTCATGGCGGTCCATTCGACACGCTTGCCCGGGGGCAGGTGGTCCAGGTGGGACTGCAGGCCCTTGAGCGAAGCCGGATGGCCGCCCAGGAAGATGCTGTCGGTCATCACCAGACACATATACAGCGGCTCGTCGAGCAGGCCCATGTCGGCAAATGCATTGGCGTAGCGCAGGAAGCCGATGTTGAAGCAGGTGAGGTAGGGCTTGAGGCCGGCGGCCCGCACCTCGCGGGCGAAGTACATCAGGTCGCCGGTCGGGTTGGCGTAGACCTGTGTCGTGGTCAGGAACTGGCGCGCCTGCGGGTCGTAGCGGTCCACGTTGACCGAGCCCATGTCCAGCGGCACGAAATGGGGCGCCACCGCCTTGTCCTTGGCCAGCTCCAGGATATGGCGCAATCGCGCGGGGGCGCTGCTGTCATCCATGGTGTTGTAGCCCAGCGTGGGATGCACCAGGATGTCCGAACTTGTGCGTATGCGCCGGATGGTGTCGGCATAGACATCGGCGCTGTGCTCGGGTGCTCCGTCGGGCTTGCGTGCGTGGAAATGCACGATCGCCGCGCCAGCCTCGCGGCATGCGACCGAGTCCGAGGCGATCTCCTCGGGGGTGTACGGCACATGGGTGTTGCCCTGTTCACGCATCATGTATTCGTTGATGCGCGCTTCGATGATCAGTTTGCTCATGGGGTGTCTCCCGGTCGTCGTCACAGATCGCGCAGCACGATCGGCATGCTGGCGAAGGCGTCGTGGTAGCTGTCGGTGTTGCGCGTGGGTGGCTGCGACGGATCCAGTTCGGCGCCGGCCTGGTAGAGCGCCTGCAGCACACCCACGATGGTGCCGTGGGTCGGGTCGGCGTCGTCGTACCGCTGCGACAGGCCGGTGACCAGCGCACGCCCGATGCAGGTGTGGGGACCGGAGCCGAAGGTCAGGCCCCAGGGCGGGGGCTTCCTGCTGAACGGGCGCAGCGGGTCGAATGCCTCCACATCGTCGCCGAACAGGCGGGCATCGCGGTTGGCGGAAGAGAAGAAAAGTGCAATGCGCTCGCCCTGGCGGAACATCCGCCCGTTGCATTCCAGCACGGTATCCCGCGCGGCCCTGCGCAGCAGCGCCGGTACCGGCTGGTGCAGGCGCAGCGATTCGTTGGCGGCGCCGCGCAGGAACTCGGTATCGACAGCCCGCTCGCGGTACCCGGGATGGGCCGCCCACCATGGATCGAGGTGCCACACGATATGCGGCAAGGCGTGCGAGGTGGTCTGAGTACCTGCGACCAGGAACAGCGCACATTCGCGCCAGATCTGTGCGTCCTCGCCACCCCGACCCTGTTCGCCGTGCAGGGCCAGCAGGCCGAGCAGGTCCATCGGCAGAGCGGACTCCTGCAACGCGCCGGCCCGGACCCGTTCGGCCAGTGTGATGCGCCGGTCGAGTGCGGGCTGGAGGAAGTCCCGGATCAGTTCGCGCCGGGCAGCCACACCCTCGGCCATCACCTCGGCATGGTTGCGTGTGGACCATTCCACGCCTGACGCGGCCTCAAGTTTCGCCACCAGTGCCTGCAGGCGGGCGCGCCGCGCGGGCACATCGGCACCGTCCACTCCGGTGACATGGGCCGAGATCACGATGGTCAGGCTGCGCAACAGGGGCACCAGATCGACCCGCACCAGGCCGCCTGCACCGCGCGTGGCGGCCAGCGCATCGAAAGCCTGGCGGATTGCCGGCGCGAGGATTTCCTTTTCGTTGCGGCGCAAGGCCGCATGCGAGAACATGCCCATCAGCATCTTGCGCCGCTGGCGGTGCTCAGGGCCGTCGATGACAACCAGCGAGCCGCCGAACACCGGCTTGCTCTCGAAGTGCGAGCCCTGGATGAAATCCGGCGAGCGCAGGATCTCGTCGATTTCGGCATACGTGTCGACGCGCGGGAACTGGTCCAGGAAGTCCGCGACGGAGGCGGGCGCAGTGGGTGGGGTCCGTGTGCTCACGCAAAGTAATCTACCACTCTTCCGATGTTGCGTGGCAGTGTCGGAACGTCAACGAGCCCATCCGCGCGCGGTTGCCGAACATACGCGCCGCCACCGCAGCGCAGGAGATCATGCTCGGCGAGCGGGGCTCGGACTTCATCATCACCGACGCATGCTGCACCCTTGGCATGCCGGCGTGGGCAGGCCTGGGTCAGCCCTTGAACAATTTGTCGAACTTGAGCTTGTAGTTCTTCTGGAATTCAGGCGTGTAGCGGAACACGTCCCAGGGTTGCATGGTCTTGGCGTCCAATGAGCCCGGGATTCCGGCAATGACACTGGCCGTCTCGGCGTTGCCGTTCCAGGCACCTTGTCCGCGCCGCGACATGATGTAGTCCAGGAACACCAGCGCCGCATTGGGCCGCTTCGAATGGGCCAGCGCAGCGAGCACGTCGACGCTTGCGAAGGCGGGGTTGGGCTGCACGACCTTCATCGGTGCGCCTTGCGCGATCAGGGTGTTGGCGACGGCGTGGATGCCGT
>JAYVRP010001078.1:0-2982 GCA_043776215.1 Rhodoferax sp.
ATGTGGGGCCAGATGAACGCCCTGCCGGCGGACGGCCTGAACATCGTGGGCGTGAACCTGCCGCACATCGTGTTTCAGCCGATCGAAGGGCAGGTGCAATACAAGACGCAGGACGTGACGCCGGTGTTCTGGTTCCACTACACACCCGACAGCCTCGTGGTGCCAGAGCAAAGCCCGATCAAGAACTTCGCCGATTTCATCAAGGCGGCCAAAGCGCAACCCGGCAAGCTTAATATTGGCGGCTCCGGGCTCAACTCGGCCAACCACGCAGCCCACGAACGCCTGAACGCGGCGTTCGGCGTGAAGACCGGGTATGTGCCGTTCAAGGGCACTGGCGACATGGCGGTGGCGGTTCTGGGGGCGCAGGTCGAAGGCGCCATGTCGTACACCGCATTTGCCGTCAACAACAAGGGCAAGGTGCGCGCACTGGCCGTGGCCATGGAGAAGCGCCACCCGCTGTTACCCGATGTGCCTACCTTCCGCGAACTGGGTGTGGACTGGGTCGACGGAGCCTACCGCGGCATCGGCGTGCCGAAGGCCACCCCGCCCGAGGTGCGCAAGCGCCTGTCGGACCTGTGGGCACAACTCAACAACGAGCCTGAAATGAAAGAACTGGCCTTCAAGAGCGGCTTCGAACTGGTGAACGTGGGGGTCGACCAGATGGACGCCTTCATGAAGGACAAGACCAGGCTCTATACCGACGGTGCGACCCTGCTCGGGCTGGGCAAAAAATAGGATGTGCCCGGCGCCGGGCCGTCCATGGGCCGTCATGCAGCCACTCGCAGGGTCTGAAGCATCTGCGCGTACATGGCGTCCACGGCCACAGATCCCCTGGACGCTCTGCTGCGCACCGCTGCCACCTGCATGCTTCCCAAGGGCGGCAGGCCGTTTTTCTCGTGCAGGGTCAGTAGCTCAGGCGGCGCGCTGCAACGCGTCAATACCGCCACCGCCAGGCCGCTGTGTACGGCCGCCAGTTGTCCGGCCAGGCTGGAACTGTTGTAGACCACGCGGTAGGCGCGGGACATGGCGCCTAGTGCCGCCATTGCCTCACGCCGCGCCAGGCTGCTGGCCTCGTAGACCGCGATCGGCAACGGGTCGCGCCGCCACACCTCGTATTGCGCCGCGCCGACCCAGACCAAAGGCTCATGGAACAACAACACGCCGCGTTGCGGCCGGTCGCGTGACACCAGTGCCAGGTCGAGCTGACCGCCGTGCACCTTGGGAATCAGCGTGGTGGATTGCTCGCAGTGGAGCTCGATTTCGACGTTCGCGTGGCGGTTTGCAAAGCTGCGCAGCACGGGCGTCAGGTAACTGGCCGCGTAGTCGTCGGGGACCCCCAGCCGCACCCGCCCGGACAGTTGCGGGCCATGCATCGCCGTGAGCGCCTCGGCATGGATGTCGAGCAGGCGGCGTGCATAGGCCAGCAACTCGGTGCCGGCAGCGGTGAGCTGCATCTGGCGCGGGCCGCGCAACAACACCGGGCGACCCACAGCGTCTTCCAGTTTGGCCAGTTGCATGCTGACTGCCGACTGCGAGCGGTGCACCAGCGGTGCTGCCGCCGACAGGGACCCGGCGTCCACTACGGCTACAAAGGAGCGCAGCCAGTCCAGTTGCAGGTCGGACGCAGCCATGGCGAAACTCCTTGTATCCGTTAATCGAATAATTGCATTTTGAACTATGCGCTTTACAGGACAACGCGCGGCCTGAATACTGGCAGCCATGTCCACTTCCCACGCTGCCCGACCGTCCGAGGGTCGCGCGCGTGGTGGGGCCGCAGACGCGTCCCGTGAGCGCCATGGGCAGTGGCTGATGGTCGCCGGTGGTGTGCTGCTGGGGACCATCGGTGTGTTTGTCGAAGAGGCCGGCCAGGACCCGTTCAGCACGGTCTGGTTCCGCTGCGCCTTTGGCGCCCTGGCTTTGTTGCTCTGGGGTGCGGCGACCGGGCGTCTGGGCGAGTTGCGCCTGCACGGCAGCGCGTGGCTGGCCGCAGCGGCGGCCGGAGGTTTGGTGGTCCTGAACTGGGCGCTGTTTTTCGCGGCGATCCATCACACCTCGATTGCGGTGGCGACCGTGGTTTTCCATGTGCAGCCGTTGTGGGTCATGGCGTTTGGCGCCTGGTACTTGCGCGAGGTGGTGACGCGCGCGCAGTGGGCGGCGGCCATTGTTGCGCTGGCTGGTCTGGCGCTGGCCAGCGGGCTGTCGGATCCATCGGCTGCTGCCGAGCGCTGGAATCCTGACTACGTTGCGGGCCTGGTGATGTGTCTGGGCGGCTCGCTGAGTTACGCGGGCGTGACCCTGATTGCCAAGTCCGCGCGCAGTATCAGCGCCTTTGCGCTGGCCTGGTGGCAGTGTGTTGTGGGCGTGTTGGTGCTGGCTTGGTGGCCATGGGTGCATGGCTGGCCGGCGGCAGGTGCGCCGTGGGCGTGGCTGGCCGGCCTGGGCGTGTTGCACACCGGGCTGGCGTATGTGGTGTTGTATGCGGGCATGGCCCGGTTGCCGGCGGCGCGTATCGCCGTGTTGCAGTTCGTCTACCCGGGCACGGCCGTGCTGGTGGACTGGGCCGTGTACGGGCGCGCACTCAGCCCCTTGCAACTGGGGGGTGTCGCCATGATGGCGCTGGCCTTGTGGGTGGTGCGCCGGCCCCAGGGACGGCCAGTCTCAACGCCCTGAGAATATCGGCGTGCGTTTTTCCAGAAAGGCTTTGCGACCCTCCGCAAAATCGGCACTGCGGCCCGTGCGCAACCAGCGTTCGCGCATGGTGTCCACATGGCCACGGCCGGTCGCAATCTCGTCGAGCGACTGCTTGGTGGTTTGCACCGCCAGCGGTGCCAGCCGCGCAACGTCGTCCACCAGGAGTTTCAGCGCGCAGGTCAATGCGTCTGGCGTGTCGGCCAGCTCTTCCAGGCAGTCCATATGCAGCAGGCGCTCGGCGCTGAACGGCCGTGCCGTGAGAAACGCGCGCCGGGCGCCGTTGATGCCCAG
>JAYVRP010001079.1:0-10086 GCA_043776215.1 Rhodoferax sp.
TGTTGTGTGTGCGCAAGCTGGAAGAGCAACTGCGTCTGATGGGCCAACTGGTGGCGCTCGAGGCGTTGGTCGCGGCGCAGGCAGTCTCGCTGCGCGGCGATTGCGCGCTTGGCGCCGGGACGCAACTGGTTTTCAACGCGGTGCGTGCCGTGGTGCCCGCACTGGCGGGCGACCGGCCCTGCGGGCCCGATGCAATGATTGTCCACGGGGCGCTCTTTTCGGGCCAGCTCCATGCCGCACTGTACGACGCGGTGGGTGATGGCATGATGAGCCGGCCCTTGCGCACGCCTTGATCGGAGCCGCCGCTGTGCGCCGGCCTGTCGCAACCATCCATCCCACAAACGCTGAACCCATGAAACCCGTCTACATCGACTATCTCAATGGCCCGGATGTCGCCGCCCTGGCCATCTCCGACGACGAAATCCTCGCGGCCATCGAAACCAGCCTCGCTGCGCAGGGGCGCGGCGAGTGCGTGATCGAACCGCGCATGCACCTCAAGCCCGATGCGGGCGTGGACGGGCACTTCAACGTGCTGCGTGGTGCCATCGGTGCACCCATCAACCTCGCCGGAGTGAAGGTGGTGGGTGACTTTGTAGACAACTACAAGCAGGACCTGCCCTCGGAGGTGGGCATGCTCACCTTGTTGGACCCACGTACCGGCATCCCGGTGGCGATCGTGGACGCCACGGCGATTACCGACATGCGCACTGGCGCGGTGACCGCGATCGGTGCCAAGTACCTGGCGCGCAAGAATGCGAAGGTGCTGGGCCATATTGGTGCACGCGGCACCGCCTACTGGAACGTGCGCCTGCTCGACAAACTGTTCAATTTCGACGAAATCCGCGTCCATTCGGCGCGACCTGAAAGCCGCAATTCCTTTGGCGCACGGTTGTCGCGAGACCTCGGAAAGCAGGTAACCGTGTGTGACAACTGGCACGACACGGTGGCCGGCGCCGACATCGTCGTCGAGGCCTCGCGCCTGCGCGAACCCACCCCTCTGCTGAAGACCGGGTGGATCAAGCCAGGCGCTTTCGTGGTGCCTTACGGCACCATGAGTGCGGTCGAACTGAACCTCACCGACATCATGTCCAAAATTGTGGTGGACGATTGGGGCCAATGCAAGGGTGGGCAGTTTGGCTCGCTGCGCGCCCATGTCGAGGCGGGCAAGTTGTCGGCACAGACCTTGCATGCCGAGATGGGGCAGATCGTGGCAGGGCTTAAAGCAGGGCGCGAGAACGACCAGGAGACGATCCTGTTTTGGCACCGGGGCTTGTCGCTGAGTGATATTGCCTTGGGTTATGCCTTGCTGCAAAAGGCGCGGCGGCTCGGCATCGGGCAGCGGCTGAGGTACTGCTGACACACGGTGAGTTGCCAGGCCGGTTTTCTGTGCCGTCGACCGTGCATGGCTGTCATGCGCCATGGACCTACTTGGCCACACACTGGGCCGGCGGGAAGGGAAACCCCTCGCCCGAAGGTATGTAATCTGCTTGAACCTGGCCCGACCAACCACTTCAAGGACATGAGTGTGGAGGAGAGCGCGCCGCTGCTGCAATTTCTGTGCACCCACAGGGAGCGGCACGACTTCGCTGGCAGGCGGGCGGCGTCGTGTGGTGGGACAACCGCTTCACGCTGCAATACCCGATGAACGATATGGCCGGCAAGCGGCGGCGCATGATTCGCACCACCTCGATGGAGAGTGCAATGGGTGTTTGAGGTGGCAGCAGCATCTTTCTCGCGGCGTCGCTACACTGCGGAACTTGCACGAATCCGGGTTGCGCGACGCAGACTCGGTGATTTTTGGACTTAACCAGGAGAATTGAAATGGGCAACAAACTATCAAGGCGCAGGGTTCTGGCAACGGGAGCCGGGGTCGCAGCTGCCGCAGGTGTGGGCTGGCCCTGGGCGGCACTGGCACAGACCGGCGGCGCGTCCCGGCCACTGCTGACGGTCCGTTCACAAGCCGAGTTCGATCTCATCGACCCGGCACACCGGCGCGGGCCGACCGATGGCAACGTGATGCGCGTGGTGTACCAGCGGCTGATGCAGCCCAAGCCCAATTCTTCCGAGCTCGAGCTCGACGCTGCGTCGGAGGTCAAACAGACATCGCCCACCACGATTGAATTCAAGCTCAAGCCCGGGCAGATGTTCACCGATGGTTTTGGCGAAATGACCGCAGACGACGTGAAGTTTTCTTTCGAGCGCATCGGGCTGCCTCCGGTGGCGGGTGCCAAGGAGTCTTCGTACAAGGGTGACTGGCTGCACCTGGTGGGCGTCGAAGTAAAGAGCAAATACGAAGGCCGCATTGTGCTGAAGCAGCCGCGCGCCAACATATTTGACGTGGTGATTGCCGACGGATCCGGGTGCATCGTCAGCAAGAAAGCAGTCGAGCAGCGTGGCGCGGAGTTCGGCATCAAACCAGTGGGATCCGGGCAGTACCAGGTCGTTTCCCTGGACAAGCAAAAAGGCGCGGTCCTCAAACGCAATCCGGCGTACAAGGGGTCGCGACGCGGCAATTTCGAAGAGGTCAATGTACGAGTGATTACCGACCCTAAAACGGCGGACCTGGCGTTGCGGGCGGGTGAAATCGACTTTGCGATTCTGGCGCCTGCTGCCGCCGAGCCCTTGCGCGGTATTGCCGGCCTGACTGTGTCGGACCAGCCGTCGATTGCCTATGTCTGGATGGGCATGAACATGGAGAAAGGTCCGCTTGCCGACCTGCGGGTGCGCCAAGCCATTCGCCTGGGCGTGGACGTCGACCAGATGCTGCTGGCCGGGTACAACGGAAAGGTGCCGCGCCTGAACACGGCGCTGCCACCGCAGATCATGGGCCACTGGAAGGAAGCACCGGTCTACAAGCGCAATGTGGCCGAGGCAAAGGCCTTGCTGGCGGCTGCTGGCCAGCCCAATCTCAAGCTCCGCCTCACCATCCTGAACCAGCCCGAGTACCAGAACATGGCGCTGGTGGCACGCGCCTTGTTGGCCGAAATCGGTGTGACTGTCGAGGTGGATGCCCAGCCCGGCGGTACCTACTGGAGCTCCGGCAAGGCCGATACGGGCAAGAATCTCGAGTTGTACATGTCACGCTTCAACGCCAAGCACGACCCAAACTTTGTCTTGCAATGGTTTACCCCCAGCCAGATTGGCGAGTGGAACTGGTCGCGCTGGAGCAGCCCGGAGTTTGACGGCCTGTTCAAGGCGGCCGACAGTGAAACCGACCCGGCCAAACGCCGCCAGATGGTGGTCGACATGCAAAAGGCCATGGACAAGACAGCAGCCTATGTGTGGCTGACCAACGAGGCGAGCGCCCTGGTGCACAAGAGCTGGTTGAAGCCGGCGTCCGTGCCGGGCTGGGGTGATTGGCAATACGCCGATTTCAGTGCAGGCTGACACTGCCCGCTACCTGGCCAGTCGTCTGGTCACCACGGCGCTGATCGTCTTCGGCGCCATGCTGCTGCTGTTCACACTCAGCAGCATCGTACCGGGCGACCCTGCCGCCATCCTGCTCGGGCCGCAAGCCACACCCGAGTATTCGAAACGCATGATCAGCGAGATGGGCCTGGACCAGCCCATCCACATTCGCCTGTGGCGTTTCTTTGCCAATGTGGCCACTGGCAACCTGGGCATTGACATCGTGTCGGGGCGTTCGGTGTGGGGCATGGTCACGGCGGTGCTGCCCTACACCATCGTGCTGACCTTCTCGGCCATCTTCCTCGCCGTCATCACCGGCATCCCGCTGGGGATCTTCGCCGCCACGCATCGCGGGTCGGTGATGGACACCGCCCTTGCCTTTGTCTCGGTGGCTTTCATCGCTGTGCCGGGCTTTGTGATTGCCATTTTCCTGCTGCTCATCTTCGCCATCTGGCTCGACTGGCTGCCGGTGCTGGGCACCAGCCGCACAGGCGACTGGCTTGACGAGTTCCGCCGCATGATCCTGCCCACCTTGGCGCTGTCGCTCGGCTGGGTCGGTTTCATTGCCCGGCTGGTGCGCACCTCGATGCTGGAGGTGATGGGCGAGAACTACATCCGCACCTCGCGGGCATATGGCCTGTCCGAGCGTCTCATCACCTACAAGTACGCACTCAAGAACGCCTGCATCCCCACCGTCACGATTCTGGGTCTGGGCATCGGCCGGCTGCTGGGTGGCGCGGTGCTGATCGAGATCGTGTTTGCCCGCCCCGGCCTGGGGCGTCTGATCTATGGCGCCATCTCCGAGCGCAACTACCCGGTGGTGCAGGGGGCGGTGCTGGTCGTGGTGGTGGTATTTGTGCTGGTCAACCTGCTCGTGGACCTGTCGTATTCGGCCATCGACCCGCGCATCCGCCACGGCAGTGGCGCGCAGGGGGCTGGCGGGTGAGTGTGCTGGCGGGAGTGACGTCGACACTGCGCAAGGTCTGCGGTTCGCTGACCGGTGCCGTGGGCTTTGCCATCGTCGCCCTGGTGCTGCTGTGCGCCCTCTTCGCGCCCTGGGTGGCCACCCACAACCCGGACGCGCTCGACGTGATGAACCGCTTCGCTGCGCCCTCGGGCGCGCACTGGTTCGGCACCGACCACCTCGGGCGCGACCTGTTCTCGCGCATGGTCTACGGTGCCTCGGTGGCCATGCAGGTAGCGATCCTGGCGATCGGTATCGCGCTGTCGCTGGGCACTGCGCTCGGCATCCTGGCAGCCTACCTGCCGGCGCGCAGCGAGCGTTTTGTGCTGATCGTGTTTGATGTGATTTCCTCCTTCCCCAGCCTGGTGTTGGCACTGGCCGTGGTGGCGGTGTTCGGGCCGTCCACCGGCATCGTCGTGGTGATCGTGGCGGTCACACTGGTACCCCACTTCGGGCGCGTCGCGCGCTCGCAAGTGCTCACGCTCAAGAGCGCGCCGTTTCTGGAGGCCGAGCGCATCCTGGGCGCGTCCTGGGGGCGGATGGTGTTCTTCCATGTGTTGCCCAATATCCTGGGGCCGCTGGTGATCCTGGCTTCGATGGATATCCCGGTGGTGATCACCATCGAAGCCGGTTTGTCGTTCCTCGGGCTGGGTGTGCGACCGCCGCTGGCGAGCTGGGGCACACTGATTCAGGACGGCTACCAGTACATCTCGCAGACCTGGGTGCCGGTGGTGGTGTCAAGCGTCGCGCTCGGATTGGCGACCCTGGGCTTCACGCTGTTTGGCGAAGCCCTGCGCGATGCAGTGGACCCGCGTATCGGGAGAGAGCATTGAGCACCACCGGACAATTCTCCGCCGGTTCGACCCAAGGAGAATTCGCCCCTCTGGGGGGCAGCGCAGCACAGGCAGTGTTCTCGAAGAGCGGCGAAGCCACAAGCGTCGGGACCACGTCTGCGCTGGTGCGGATCCGCAATCTGAAGCTGGAGGCCTCCACGCAACGCGGCACCGCGCACATTCTGCGCGGCGTGAGCCTGGACATCGGGCGTGGCCGTATCCTGGGCGTGGTGGGCGAATCGGGCTCAGGCAAGTCCAGCCTGGCCAGTTGCCTGCTGCGCCTGCTGCCGTCCAACGTGACGCGGCTGGATGGCAGCATCGTTTTTGATGGCACCGACCTCGTGACCCTCGACGAAGCCGCGATCGCGCAGTGGCGCGGTCGTCGCATCGCGATGATCTTCCAGGATCCGATGACGGCGCTCAACCCGCTTTTCACAGTGGCCACGCATCTGGTGGATGTGCTCAAACGCCGCCATTCCGGCATCACGCGTGACGACGCACTGTCCCGCGCACGCGCCGCGCTGGTCAGCGTCGGTATTGCCGATCCGGACTTGCGGCTGGCCGCTTACCCGCACCAGCTCTCCGGCGGCATGCGCCAGCGCGTGATGATTGCCATGGCGCTGGTGGTCGAGCCCGACCTGCTGCTGGCCGACGAGCCCACCACCGCGCTGGACGCCACGGTGGAGGCCCAGATCGTCGACCTGTTCGAGAGCCTGCGCCAGAAGTTCTCCGGCTCGATCGTGTTCATCTCGCACCACCTCGGTCTGGTGGCGCAGCTGTGTGACGACCTGTGCGTGATGTACGGCGGTACGGTGGTGGAAACCGGCCCCGTGGCCGAGGTGCTCGCGCATCCGCAGCATCCGTATACGCGCGCGCTGCTGGCCTGCGAGATCGATTCCGAAGCCCAGGGAGGCCGCCTGGTGTCGATTCCGGGCGAAGTGCAAGATCCGGTGGCGCCGCATGTGGCCTGCGTGTTTGCGCCGCGTTGCGCGCATGCCAATTACCCGTGTCGCGCGAAGGTGCCGCCGCTGCAGGATTCCGGTGCGCAGCGGCGCGTGGCTTGCCTGCGCCATGGGGAGTTGGAATGAGCGCACCACTGCTTGAGTTGCAAGGCGTCAGCGTCGTGTTCAGTGCCAAGGTGCGTGCGCTGGACGATGTCTCGCTCAGCATTTCTCAGGGCGACATCCTCGGATTGGTGGGCGAGTCCGGCTCGGGCAAGACCACGTTGTGCCGGGTGCTCGTGGGGCTCACGCCGGCCACCAGCGGCACAGTGAGCCTGGGTGGCGAACCGGTGGCCGCGCAACTGGCAAAGAACCCGCTGGCCTTCCGGCGCCGTGTGCAGATGCTGCTGCAGGACGCAGTCGCATCGCTCTCCCCGCGCATGACCATTGGCAGGACGCTGCACGAACCGATCGCCATCCACGCTCTGCCGCGTGCCGAGGCCGAGTCACGGCTGAAGGCCATCCTGCAGCGTCTTGGCTTGCCGGAAGACGTTCAGGCCAAGTTTCCGCACCAGATCTCCGGCGGGCAGGCACGCCGCGTCGGTGTGGCACGGGCCCTGGTGATGCATCCGCAGATCATCATTGCCGACGAGCCGACGGCTGGGCTCGATGTTTCGGTACAGGGTGAGTTGCTCAATCTGCTGCTCGAACTGCAACAGGAGTTCGGCCTCACCTATCTGCTGGTGAGCCACAACCTCAACGTGATCCGCCGCGTGACCGGGCGCACGGCGGTGATGTACCTGGGGCAGATTGTCGAGCAGTCACCCACGCGCGAACTGTTCGACAAGCCGGCCCATCCCTATTCGGCAGCCCTGCTCTCGACCAACCCGGCCATCGACCCGGCGCACCGTGCGCGGCGCATTGTGCTGCAGGGCGAGATTCCCAGCGTGGTCAACCCGCCATCGGGCTGCCGTTTCCACACCCGCTGCCCGGTGGCACAGGCACGCTGCAAGACCGACGCGCCACCACTGGCCGACGTGGGTCCGCTGCGCACGGTGCGCTGCCATTTCCCGTTTTCCCTGGAACTGAAGCGATGAGGTTCATCACTGAATTCCCGCGCCCCGTGCACGAGATCATGACGGCATGGATACCCATGTCCGACGGAGTGCGCCTGGCAGCGCGCATCTGGCTGCCGGTGGACGCCGAGGCTGATCCGGTGCCGGCATTGTTGGAGTACCTGCCCTACCGCCGGCGCGACGGCACCAGTTACCGCGATTCCACGACCCAGCCTTACATGGCGGGCCACGGTTACGCGGCGGTACGCGTGGACATTCGCGGAACAGGGGATTCCGAAGGCCTGATGCAGGACGAGTACGACGCGCCGGAACTGCGCGACGGCGTAGAGACCATTGCCTGGCTGGCCGCGCAACCGTGGTGCACCGGCCGCGTCGGCATGTGGGGCATCAGCTGGGGCGGCTTGAACACCCTGCAGGTCGCGGCGCTCCAGCCGCCAGCACTCAAAGCCATCATGCCCATCGGCTTCACGCATGACCGCTACCACGGGGATTGCCACTACATGGGCGGTTGCATGCTCGAGGGCAACACCAGCTGGGGCGGCACCTTGCTCTCGGGCACGGCGCGCCCGCCCGACCCGGCGGTGGTGGGCGAGCGCTGGCGCGCCATGTGGCTGGAGCGCCTGCAGCATGCCACCTTGCCGGTGGCAACCTGGCTGCGCCACCAGCACCGCGACGACTACTGGAAGCCGGGCTCGGTGTGCGAGGACTATGGCCGTATCCAGGTGCCGGTGTACGCCATCAGTGGCTGGCAAGACAGTTACGCGCGCAATGTGATGCCGCTGCTGGAGCAATTGCGCGTTCCGAAAAAGGCGCTGGTGGGCCCCTGGTCACACAACTGGCCTCATGCCGGAAGCCCGGGGCCAGCCATCGGCTTCCTGCAAGAGGCGCTGCGCTGGTGGGACCACTGGCTCAAGGACATCGGCACCGGCATCATGGACGAGCCGATGCTGCGCGTGTGGATGCAGGACCGGGTGCAGCCCGTCAAACAGGTAAGCAACTGGCCGGGCCGTTGGATAGCGGAGGCGGGCTGGCCATCGACGCGCATCAACGAGAAGGCGTGGTTCATGAATGTCGACAGGCTGGGCGAGTCGCCCGGCGTGTTGGCTGAGCGAAGCCTGTGCAGTGTGCAGACCACCGGGCTGGGTGCGGGTTACCAGTGCTCCTACGGCATCGGCCCGGATCTGTCGGATGACCAGCGGGCAGACGATGCCAACAGCCTGTGCTTCGACAGTGAGCCGCTGGCCCAGCCCATCGAGACCCTGGGCGAGGCGCGCATCGAGATCGAAATTGCGAGTGACCGGCCGCAGGCCTTGCTGGCGGTCCGCTTGTGTGACGTGGGACCCGACGGCAGCTCGCTGCGCGTCAGCTACGGCCTGCTCAACCTGTCCCACCGCCGCGGGGCGGCGGCGCCTCAGCCGATGGTGCCCGGCCAGTTTGAGCGCGTGGTGATCCCCTTGTGTGGCAGCGCCACGCACTTTGCCGCCGGGCACCGGTTGCGGATTGCGCTCTCCAATGCCTACTGGCCGATCGCCTGGCCCTCGCCGGTGGCGAACACCGTCGCCGTGCGATGTGGCAGCGGGCGGCTGGTGCTGCCACTTCGCCCGGCGCAAGCAGATGACGCAACCCTGGCCGCGTTCGGCGAGCCCGAAGCGGCCGCCCCGCTGGCCCTGATCGAAACCCGCCCACGCCGCACCGACCGTCCGCTGGACCGCATCGTGACCGACCCCGACAGCGGCCGCGTGGACCTGCTGCGCGAACGCGACCGCGGCGCCTGGCGCACTATCGACACCGATGTGGACTACGACACGCGGGGCCTGCTGCGCTTTTCCGTGCACCCGGATGACCCTGGCAGCGCGGAGCAGGACATCACGCTGACCACCACCATGGGTCGGCCCGGGTGGCGTGTGCGTACCGAGGTGCACACGCGCATCGCCTGCACGGCCGATGCGTTCATCGTGCAGGCCCGCCTGCAGGCGTTCGAGGGTGATGACGAGGTGTTCAGCCGGAGCTGGGACGAGAGCATCGCGCGCGACTGCGTGTGAGCGTTTGCGGAGCGGGTAGGGGCGCGTTGGAGCGTCGGGAACCTGACGTTCAGCGGACAGAATGACCTAATGGTGGCAGGCCGCCTGAAAGCGTCGCACGGCCCGGAGAAACTATGGCACCTGGAGGGTGCCGCATTTGCCAAATGCCGTTGCGCCATGACGCGTCGCGGCGCCGGTTGGCCAATTCCGGCGCAGTCAAGTGTTCCGTCACCTGTCGAACCGGAATCCGTCCTACAGCGCAGAACCCCTTTGTCGCCTAGCATGAAGCTCACCATGCCGGAACATCCATGCACTTGTGCCACGTGACCAGACCTCGCGAACGGTTGAAGTTGCTTCCTGGCTGCGCGTCGCTGATTGCCGGCCTGTGGGTCTGCGCCCTGGCATGCACTGGCGCGTCGGCGCAACAGAGCAAGGATGTGCCGGTCCTTCCCACCGTGACGGTGACTGGCAAGGGCAACCGGGACCCGGTGGAAAAGTCCTACCGCAAGGTCATCCGGGGCATGGACCTGTTCGACGCCCAGCATGGCCTGGCGCCGGCAGCATCGCTGCGCTTCAAGCTGCTGGCGCGCCGGCGCGACACGAACATGCAACAGATCGAGCTCAATGTCATCGGCACCAGCGTGGATTTTGCGGTGCCACTCGCGCCGGACAACACGTTCACCCTGGAGCGCAGCCCGCGGGCATTCGAAGAAGATGCGCAGGTGGTGCCCGACCGCAAGGCGCGCAGCTTGACGTGGCGCACCGACATCCGCACGCCTGGGCTGCCGCCGCATACCCGGCGCCTGGGGGATTTGCGGCTGGAGTGTCGTGTCGGTATGGAAG
>JAYVRP010001080.1:0-39285 GCA_043776215.1 Rhodoferax sp.
CGGACCTGGGCAAGCAGGCCGGCCCAGTCGTAGGCTGCGCCCATCGCACCCGCGCCGGAATACAGCGACAACTTATGGTGATCGCCCTGCACCGGCTCGGTGAACACGGCCATGCCGGCCGACTCCTTGCCACGCCCGGTCATGCCGACCAGCATCGGCAGCATCAGCTCGCCGAGCCGCGGCCGCAATGCCGGCTTCTTCAACAACAAACCCACGATTCCACACATGATGGTGCCTCCCGATACTCAGAAAAATTCAAGGTAGCGCGTCTGCTCCCATACCGACACATGGCGTGAGTACTCTACCCACTCCATGCGCTTGAGCTTGAGGTACTCGTTGAACAGGTTGACGCCCAGTGCGTTGCGGATCACCGTGTCGCCCTCCAGCGCCAAGATCGCCTCGCCAAGGTTTTGCGGCAGCAGTGTGATGCCGCTTTTCTTGAGCTTCTCGGGCGACCATTGGTACAGGTTCTCGTTGTTGGGCGGGCCAGGGTCGAGCTTGCGCGCGATTCCGTCCATGCCCGCCGCCAGCAGCGCGGCAGTGGCCAGGTAAGGGTTGCAACCGCCATCGGGCAGCCGAAACTCGAGCCGGCCGTACGGAATGCGCACGCAGGCGGTGCGGTTGTTGTCGCCGTAACTCACGTAGGCGGGCGCCCAGGTGGCGCCCGAGAGCGCTCGGCCCACGACCAGCCGCTTGTAGGAGTTGACCGTCGGCGCGCAGATGGCAGCGAGGGCACGCGCATGCGCCAGGATGCCGCCGGTGAACCAGTAGCCCATCTGCGACAGGCCCAGGCCATGCTTGTCGCTCTTGTCGAGGAACAGGTTCTTCGTCTTGCGGTCGCCCAGCGAGAGGTGGAAATGCGCGCCGGTGCCCGCACGGTCCGAGAACGGTTTGGGCATGAAGGTCGCGATCATGCCCATCTGGTGCGCAACTTCGCTCGCCGCCATTTTGAAAAAGGTCAGGTTATCGGCCGACTTGAGCGCATCGGCATAGGTGAAATTGACCTCGAACTGCCCGTTGCCGTCTTCGTGGTCGATCTGGTAGATGTCGAGGCCGCCATTGCGGCCGCCCTCCACCACGCGCTGCAGGAAATCGGCCTGGCGCGACAGGCCCTTGTAGTCGTAACACGGCTTGTCGAGATTGTCCGTCGCGTCCACCGGCGCCAGTTTGCCGGTAGCATCGCGCTTGAGCAGGAAGAACTCGGGCTCGATGCCGGTGTACAGCGTCATCCCCTTTTTGGTCAGCGCGTCGAGGTTGCGTTTGAGCATCACGCGCGAACAGTACTCGTAGGGCTGACCTTTCACGTGGCCGTCACAGGCCATGCGCGCGAAGCCCGGCATCCAGCTCATCGGCGCCAGGGTCGACAGGTCGCCCACGGCCATGTAGTCCTGGCTGTTGGGCTCCATGCCAAAGCCCCACATCGCAAAGCCGGCAAAGCCGGCGCCGTCGGTCAGCACCATGTCCAGATGCTCGACCGGCACCGCCTTGCTCTTGGCGGCGCCGTGGATATCGACGAACTGCGCCAATATGAATTTGATGCCGTGCTGCTTAAAGAATTTCCTGGCTTGGTCCTTGGTCATGATGTCCCCGTGGTTCGCGATGAATGGGTGGGTGGGTGGGTCGTCGAATGGCATTGAGCCGGCCACTACGTGGCCTGAACGGGGAGGATGCAAATCAGGCTGTCCAGGCGATCATGTCGAGCCCGCCTGGTGCTGAACCCGCGACGGCGCACAACACCTTGGGCCGCTCGGTGCTGCTGCGGCTGGTTTTGCCGCCGCGCACCCGCCGCACCCTCGACGCAGATGCCGAGCACCTCCTTTTGCTGGTGGATTTCAACCCCGCGCATGTCGCGCAGCGAGTCATGCTGCGTGAACATCCGCGGTTCCGGGTGCCTGCACAACAAGGCGAAACGCAGCAGGCGCCACGGCATGAGATATAGGACCCTCGGGTGCTTGAAACTGGACGAAGTCTAGTTCTCCACACCGACCCTGTCAATACCAACAGGCACATTTTGTTTCTTGCCACGAAACTCCGCTGGTTCTGCCTTAGAATGATTCTGCGCGCATTCCACCAACCTGCGCAACCACGCCATGGCCAGCACTACGCCCCGCAAGAAAACCTCGCCACCGCCCGCTGATGACCTGTCCCAGGTCAAGGCCCTGGACCAGCATATCGGTGCCACCGTCCACGCGTTGCGCTCGCGCCGTGGAATGACCATCGCGGACTTGTCGCGCCGCTCCGGCGTCAGCGCGGGCATGTTGTCCAAGATCGAAAATGCGCAAGTCTCCGCAAGCCTGGAAACCCTGTTGTCCCTGTCGCGTGCCCTGGGTGTGGGTGTTGCGGATCTGATGCACGAGTTCCAGGCGCGGGAAGGAGACGTTCAGTTCGTTCCCAAGAACGGCGGGCTCGAAGTCATCCGCCGTGGGACCAAGAAGGGTCACACTTACCGCCTGCTGTTTTCGCACCGCGGTCCGTACAAGCCGTTTGAGCCATTTCTTGTGACGCTCAACGACGCCAGCGAGGTGTTCCCGTCATTCAAACACAAGGGGCTGGAGTTCATCCACATTCTCGATGGCAAGCTGCGTTATCGCCACGGCGACCAGACATTCATGCTCGCGCCCGGCGACTCGATCACGTTCGACGGGGACGTGCCACACGGTCCGGACGCCTTGATCAAGCTGCCGATCGTCATGCTGGCCATCATGGTCTATCCAGATGCAAAAGAGTGAGGCACGAGTCCCACCAATGCCACGACGCCATCGCATGTACGGACGGGCCGTTGGCCGCATCGAATCCAGCGGGCATAGCCTGACGTTCTTCGAACAACGGGTTGTTGCCATGCTGTGCCCGCTCGCGGACGCGCCACCTTTCAGCGTCACGATCGACGCCTTGCCCCATGCAATCGACGGTCTGCCGCCAACACAATACGACGCACTGACCCATTGCGAACGCGGGGTGCATGGGATGCGCCTGCTGGTGCTCGAAAATGGGCCGCCGAGCGAAGCGGAAATCAGCGAGCACCTGGCCCGGCAGGACGGCCATTCCATAACTCGCGACATCAGAATTGCCCGAACCAATGACCGAAAGAGTCAAGTGCGCGCTCGCGCCGGTGCTGACACCCTTCAACTCCCGCCTGGAACCCGACGCCAGGCGTTATCTCGCGCACTGCCGCTGGCTGATCGACAACAATGTCGGACTGGCCATCTTCGGGACCAACTCCGAGGCGGCCTCGCTTTCCGTGGACGAGCGCCTGTCGCTGACCGACGCCATTCTCGACGCCGGAATTCCCGCAGCCCGGATGATGCCCGGCACCGGCGGGTGCTCCCTGACCGTGCAGTCACGCTGACCCGCCATGCCGTGCGCAATGGTGCGGCTGGCGCCTTGATGGTTCCGCCCTTCTATTTCAAGTGCGTGTCGGACGAAGGCCTGTTTGCCTACTACGCGGAAGTGATCGAGCGCGTGGCCAGTGACGCCTTGCGGGTTTACCTCTCCCACAATCTACACTCCACCCAGGTCCCGGTCACGCTCAACCTGATCGAGATGCTGCGAAAGCGGTACCCGAACACCATCGCCGGCGCCAAGGACTCGTCTGGCATCTGGAGCAACACCCAGGCCAAGGTCGACACGATCCGGCAGATCTTCCAGGCAATGCCCATGATCCCTGCCATGAAGCGGGCCGTAGCCGAATATTCGGGCGATGCGGCATGGAAGACCGTTCGCCCTCCCCTGTGTGACCTCGATGACATTGGCACGCACAGCCTGATGGCGCAATTGCGCGCCGCAGAGTTCGCGCTGCCAGGCTACCCCGGGGTCCTGAGTCCGGCCTGATGGGGTCGCCGCCCGCCATCCGCGTGCAATCGGTCGTTCCGCTTGGGGACACTGCGGTGCTGGTCGATTTTTCCGATCAGCTCGACCCCATCGTGAATGCGGGTATCCAGCGTCTGGCCGAGGCCATCCGCCGGCGCAAGCTGCCCTGGATCCGCGACGTGGTGCCCGCCATTGCATCACTTGCGGTGCACATCGACATCGGCCTCACAGACGAGTCCGATACGGTGGACATGGTGCACACGCTGGTCGATGCATGCCTGGCCGACAACGCGCAGCCCGACCGCGCGCCGCGTCCCGTGATCGTGGTTCCCGTGTGTTACGACAACGGCTTTGGCATGGACCTGCAAGATATCGCCGAGCGTACCGGGCTAGGCGTCGACGAAGTCGTGCGCCGCCATCTTGGCAGCGCCTTTCGTGTGTTGATGGTTGGCTTTGTGCCTGGCCACCCCTACCTGGGCGGACTCGATCCGAAACTGGCCGTGCCACGGCGCAGCGCGCCGAGGCTTCGCATGCCCCCAGGTACCGTCGCCATCGCCAATGCGCAATGTGTTGTCTATCCCTACGAAATCCCAGGTGGATGGAGCGTTGTGGGGCGCACCCCGCTGCGCCTGTTCGACGCCGCTCGAGCGCGGCCGAGCCTGTTCGAGCCCGCTGATGCAGTGCGCTTCGAACGCATAGAGCGGGCGCAATTCGACTCTATTGCACAGCGCGAAGGAAAATCAACGTGAGCGCGGACCCGTCGAACGATCATGCACCCGAAGTGAGCGTGGAGCGCGCGGGAATCCAGACGACCATTCAGGACGGCGGCCGCTTCGGGTACCAACACCTCGGCGTGGTTCCCTCTGGCGCGATGGACATGGAGTCCATGTTGCTCGCCAACGCCCTGGTCGGCAACGCGCCTGATGACGCCACGCTCGAGATGGCCGTGCAAGGGCCCACATTGCGATTTGGCTGTGAGACCTTGATTGCGCTGGCGGGCGCCTCGTTTGGCATCCGCGCCGCACACGGGCAGGCTGTCACCCTGCTGGCACCCAATCGACCGATCCTGCTGGCAGCGGGCACCCAGGTTTCCTTCGAGCATGCACCGGACGGTGCCCGTGCCTACCTGGCCGTGGCCGGCGGCTTCGACGTGCCCTTGATTCTGGGCAGCCGCTGCACCTACATTCCGGCCGGCTTCGGTGGTCACAATGGCCGCGCCCTGAAGAAGGGCGACCTTCTGGCGCTGCCGCCTCAGGCGAGCACGCTGGCCCGAATGCGCTTCAATTGCTTGCGCAAGAAAAGCACCGGCGTCGTCGGCCATGGGTCGGCGGCCACGACAGTGCGCTGGTCTGTCCGTCCACGCAGTTTGCCGCAAGAGGAGGTCACGCTGGTGCGCTTCATCAACGGCCGCCATCGCCCACTGTTCACCGCGCAGGCGCTCCAGGCATTCGAGGCGTCGACCTACCGGATCTCTCCAGACTCCAATCGCATGGGGTACCGCATGGTCGGGCCGCGCCTGGAACGTGCCAACAACCGCGACGTCCTGTCAGAGCCGACCAACCTGGGCACGGTGCAGGTTCCGGCCGACGGTGCGCCGATTGTCCTGATGGCCGATCACCAGACCACCGGCGGTTATGCCAAGATCGCCGAGGTCGCGAGTGCAGACATTGCGCGCCTGGCGCAGCTGCGGCCGGGGCAGCAGGTCCGGTTTGCCCCCTGCTCGCTGGCACAGGCCCTCGTGCTGGCACGGGCCGCGCGTGAGGCGTTGGCAAGCAAGACCCAGGTGTTGGCCTGGCAATACCAGGCTTGATGGCCCAACCAATAGACGGAGCACCCATGACGAACGAAAAATGCATCGACATCAATTGCGACATGGGCGAGAGTTTCGGTGCCTGGCAGATGGGCGACGACGCCGCCATCATGCCGCTGATCTCCTCGGCCAACATTGCCTGCGGCTTCCATGGTGGTGATCCCGCCACCATCCGCAAGACCGTGAAACTGGCGATGGACGCCGGTGTGGCCATCGGCGCTCACCCCTCACTGCCGGACTTGGTGGGGTTCGGGCGACGCACCATGCGCATCTCGGCGCAGGACATGTATGACTATGTGGTGTACCAGGCGGGTGCGGTGGGCGCCTTTGTGCGTGCCGCCGGCGGCCAGCTGCACCATGTCAAGTGCCACGGTGCGCTCTACAACATGGCCGCCACCGACGCCGGTCTGGCGCTCGCCATGGCCAAGGCGGTGAAGTCGCTCGGTCCGGATGTGATGCTCTACGCGCTGGCCGGAAGCCGCATGGTGGAGGCGGCTGTTTTGGCAGGTGTCCCGGTTGTCGAAGAGGCATTCGCCGACCGCAGCTACCAGGCCGACGGAACCCTGACCCCGCGCGGCACCACAGGCGCAATGATCGAAGACGAGGCCCGGGCAGTGCAACAGGCGATCCGCATGGTCGAGCATGGAACGGTTGCGACCGCCGCCGGTGGATCTTTCCGCCTGTGCCCCGGCACGATCTGCCTGCACGGCGACCAGCCCGGTGCACTGCGCTTTGCCAAAGCGCTGCGCGCCGCGCTGCAGCACCAGGGCAGCCGCGTCCAAGCGCCATGACCGAACCATCCGCACGCAAGAACCCGCAACTATGCCAAACAAGCAGTACACGGTCGGCATCGTCGGCCTCGGATATGGACGCGCCCATATCGCCGGGTTTCAGGCGGCCGGATGCAAGGTCGTCGCACTGTGCCAGCGCGACACCTCCGCGGCGTCCGAACTCGCAGCGCGTTACGGCGTGCCGCAGGTGCTTGCGGACTGGCGCGCCATGCTGGCAACAGCAAGGCCCGACATCGTCGTCATTGCCACGCCGCCTGCGCTGCACTTCCCTATCATGACCGAGGCGTTCGCGGCCGGATCGCATGTCGTGTGCGAGAAGCCGCTTGCGTTGACCGTTGATGAGGCCCACCGGATGATCGCGGCTGCGCATGCGGCCAAGCGCGTCGCCATCGTGGGGTTCAACTGGCGCTTCGCGCCCGCCATGCAACGCATGAAGGCCATGGTGGATGCAGGATTCCTGGGGCGCGTATTCCATGTCAATTGCCGCTGGTTCAATGCGGCGTGGGTCGAGCGCGGTGCGGCACCCAGTTGGCGCATGGACCGGGCCGTCGCCGGATACGGCGCCCTTGGCGACCTGGGTGTGCACCTGATCGACCTGGTGCGATGGCTGTTCGGCGATGTCGTGCGGGTGCTGGCGTCGTCGGGCGTCGGATACCCCTCGCGCACCGTTCCTGGCGGTGCACGCGCTGCCGATGCGGAGGACTTCAGCCATGTCGTGAAAACCCGCTCAGAGCTCCGGCGCCATCACTGCACGACGGACTCCAGGCGCAGGCCGTGCTGGAGGCCATTGGCGCGTCCGTGGCGAACCGATCCTGGATCGACATTGCACCCATTTCCGATTGACGAACAACCCCAGACGATCAAGGAAATTTTTTTCGTATGAATCCACAAGTCCCTTCCTCTTCACTGCAACAGACCTTGCAGGAAAAAGGTGTGAAATACCTGCTGCCAACGTACGTCGACATGCACGGCGTGTCCAAATCCAAGGTCGTTCCGACAGCCCACTTTGAGCGCATGCTCGGCGGCTCCGAGTTGTGTACCGGGGCCGCCGTGGACGGTGTCCCGCAAGAGGTCAGCGACGAGGAGATCTCGGCCCATCCCGATCCCGCCTCGTGCGTGGTCTTGCCATGGCGCCGCGACACTGCCTGGTTCGCCAGCGACCTGTGGTGCGAGGGCAAACCATTCGAGCCCTGCAGTCGCAACATCCTCGGCCGGGTGCTGGCCCAAGGCAGGCAGTTGGGATTTGGCGTCAATGCGGGTATCGAAGCCGAGTTCTATGTGCTGCGCGATGGAGAGCATGGCGCCTTCAGCCCGGTCAACACACGGGACAACCTGGCCAAGCCGGCTTATGACGTTGCGCGCCTGCTGGAAAACCTGCCCTGGCTCGGCGAGTTGGTGGACGGGATGAACGAGCTGGGATGGGGCGTCTACTCGTTCGACCACGAGGACGGGATCGGGCAGTTCGAGATCGATTTCAAGTATTCCGAAGCCCTCAATGTCGCCGACCGGATGGTGTTCTTCCGTCTCATGGCGGATGAAATTGCGCGCCGTCACGGGGCATTTGCGAGCTTCATGCCCAAGCCCTATGCGGACCGGGCCGGCAGCGGCGCGCATTTCAACATGTCGATGTTCGACCCGAATGACAAAACCAACCTCTTCGAAGCGACGGACGACGCGCGCGGCTGCGGCCTGTCAAAACTCGGCTACCACTTCATCGCCGGCGTACTCAAGCACCTTCCGGCCATTTGCGCTGTGGTCGCTCCTACTGTCAACAGCTACAAGCGACTGGTGCCCAGGGGCTTCATGCCGGGCTTCACGTGGGCACCCATCTTCGTGAGTTACGGCGGCAACAACCGCACCAACACCGTCAGGATTCCACTCGGGGGCGGGCGCGTCGAATTGCGGCTTCCGGACGCTGCCTGCAACCCCTACCTGGGCCTTGCCATGACCATCGCCGCCGGTCTGGAAGGTGTGCGCGACAAGCTTGATCCAGGCGAACCGCACCACGAAAACATGTACCTTCGTACCCAGTTGCAGTTGACAGACCTGGGCGTGAGCCTGTTACCGCGTTCGCTCGGTCAGGCGCTCGACGCCTTCGAGGCCGACCCATTGGGCAAGGCCGTCATGGGGGAAAAAATGGCGGCAGCGTGGCTGAGCTACAAGCGCGACGAATGGCATGCCTATTCTGTTCACGTGACCGACTGGGAAAAAAGCCGGTACCTGAAAATGATCTGAAACTCGGGCGCCGTCTCGGCGACTGCCGCCGGCCGGCAGCGCACCGGCTCAGCCGTACAGCAAGTCTCTGATGGCCGCGTCCACCATGGCACTCTCGCGAGGGAACCGGCCCGGCGCACCGGCGCAATGACCGGCGCTTGACTCGATGACGCGCAGTTCAGCGCGCGGCACAAGGGATGCCTCGATGCGGTTCTCCTCGGGCGTGAAGTACTGGTCATGGTCACATGGCATCACGATCACCCGTGCGGTCACACGTCCCAACGCGCCGGCCAGGCCGTTGCGCGGCGGTGCCAGCGCGGACACATCCGCGTGTTGCCATGTCCACAATTTGGCAAGCAGATCGTTGGCATCCCAGGCCAGATGGTCCCGCTCCCAGTCTTTGGCCAGAGCCTCGACACTGGAAAAACCCAGCTCGCAGTAGCGCTTTTCGCGAAAGAATGCGGCACTGTACGCCCAAGGCATATAGACCCGGGCGAAGGCCTTGAGACCCGCCACCGGCGGCACTTCATAGGCGCCGCCGGCATAGGCGCCATCGGTCTGCAAAGCGGCCCGCACGCTGTCCAGAAATGCGTGGTTGTAGGGCCAGCACCGGCTGGCGCCGCATACTGCGAGAAGATTGCCGACCATGTCCGGATAACGCGCCGCCCAATGCCATGCTTGCATGGCTCCCATTGACCAGCCCAGAGCAAGCCGGATATGGCGCACCTCCAGAAAATCAAGCAGGCGTTGCTGGCATTCGACGTTATCGTGGACGCTGACCTGCGGGAAGCCACACCCGCCATAACGGGCGCGTGTGTTGCTCGGCGAGACCGACATGCCATTGCCGATCAGGTTGGGAACAAGCACGAACCACCTGGCGGGATCAAGGGCGTGCTGCGCGCCGATGATGCGCGCGTTGGACAGGTGGGTTCCGGTGAAATAGGTCGGGAACAACACACAGTTGTCACCCGCCGCGTTCAGGGTTCCCCAGGTCGCGTAGGCCAACCAGGCATCGTGCAGTACCTGCCCGCCGCGCAGCGCGACGTCTCCCAGTTCAAATCGGCGCAGCTCCATCACACCTGTCGTTGTGCACGACGCCGACAGAATGGTTGGCGCCGCCTGACCCTCACTATGCCAGTGTCAGTGGCTGCGCTCACGCTGGTCGGCGGTCCGAGATGGCCATGCGGCGTTCAAGGTAACGCACACCCATGGATACGATGACGATCAGGACCAGGTATTCGAGGATCAGGAACGTGTAAATCTCCAGCGGGCGCGGCTCGGTCACAACCAGTTCGTTCGCCTTGCGGGTCAATTCAGGAAGGCCGATGATGGACACCAGGGAGGACGTCTTGAGCATGTAGACGAACTGGTTTCCGAGCGGTGGCAGGATGCGCCGGACAGCCTGCGGCAATATGACGAAACGCATCTTGTCCAGCCATGGCAAACCAATCGACTCAGCGGCTTCATGCTGGCCACGGTCGATCGACTGAATGCCGGCGCGGAAGATTTCGGCTTCGAACGCGCTGTCGCACAGGGCGATCGCGACCACACCGGCGGCGAAAATTCCCAGCTCGATTCCCAGCACCACTGGTAAACCGTAATACACCCACAAAACCATCACGAGCATGGGAATGGATCGGAAACACTCCACGTAGACCCGGCCCGTCCAGGCCACCACACGGGTCCTGGACAGCGACAACAGCGAAACCAGCAATCCAGTGACCACCGACACCGTGATGGCGCAGACAGCCAAGGCCAGCGTCCAACCCAGGCCCGACATCAGGAACTGCAGGTTGGTCTGCCCCTTGGACGTCCAGGGCGAAACGACAAACCACCCCCAGGTGTATCCAGTACTGCCGCAACCCGTGGTGAGCAGCGCCGCAAACAGCGCAACACCGATGATTCGATAAGGCGACATCTTGGCGCTCGTCAGTGGGTGAGGATCTGCTTGAGGAACAACTGGCAGCGCTCGGTGCGCGGACTGCTGAAGAAAGTTGCAGGCGCTGCAGTTTCAACCATCTCGCCCTTGTCCATGAACACCATCGTGTCGGCAACCCGTTTGGCAAAACCCATCTCGTGGGTGACAACCAGCATCGTCATGCCGTCCTGTGCCAGCTTTTCCATCACGTCGAGCACCTCGTTGATCATCTCGGGATCGAGGGCGGAGGTAGGCTCGTCGAACAGCATCAGCTTGGGCTTCATGCACAGCGAGCGGGCAATTGCAACCCGCTGCTGCTGGCCACCCGAGAGCTGCCCGGGATACTTTTTTGCCTGCTCGGGAATGCGCACCCGTTCGAGGTAATGCATCGCAGTCTGTTCGGCCTCGGAGCGGCTGAGCTTGCGCACCCGCATTGGCCCCAGGGTGAGGTTGTCGAGCACCGACAGGTGGGGAAACAGGTTGAAGCTCTGAAACACCATGCCCACTTCGGAACGGATTTTTGCCAGGCTGCGCGCCTCGTCATTGATCTCGACCCCGTCCACCGTGATGCGCCCCGATTCATGGCGCTCCAGCCGGTTGACGCAGCGAATGAGGGTGGATTTGCCCGATCCGGATGGACCGCAAATGACCACCTTCTCGCCAGCCCGGACCGACAGCGAGATATTTCGCAAAGCCTGAAAGCTGCCGTAGAACTTCGATACGGATTCGATTTGGACGATCAATGGGTTGGAGGGCAATTGATGCTCCGCTATGACAGACCGGGAAAGACATGCGCCACATTGAAATCGGACGCATGAGATGCGCGAAGTTTAGTGGAAATTCAAGCACACCACTGTTGACATCTTTCACTCGGATAAATTAAAGTTGCTCCATGGTGAATACAGGATCTGACTCAAATCCTGCGCCCCGATTCACGCACCAGCGGCTGTGTCCAACAGTCAAATGCTGGCGCTTGCCCTCGAATTCATTTCCGCAACGCACATGAAAACCATTGATACGTCGGGCCTGAAAAGCTACTCCGGTTACTTCAAACGCGAAGTCGGTGAGCCGGACGCCGAACTCACGCGCGTCGGCCCTGGCACACCGTGCGGAGAGTGGCTGCGCCGCTCCTGGCAACCCATCTGCATGGCCAGCGAAGTGTGTGACTTGCCGGTGCCTTTGCGGATCCTGGGGGAAGACCTGGTGGTATTCCGGGACGGCAGCGGACGCCTGGGACTGCTGCACAAACATTGCTCGCACCGCGGCGCCAGCCTCGAATACGGAATCATCCAGGAATGCGGCATTGTCTGCTGCTACCACGGCTGGCACTACGACATCGACGGAACGATCCTGTCAACACCGGCTGAACCGACAGATCGCATCCGTTCCCGACTGGTGCATGGTGCCTACCCGGTGCGCGAAGTCAATGGAATTCTGTTCGCATACATGGGCCCGCCCGGTGACATGCCGCCCATGCCAACGTATGACACCCAGCTCATTCCAGACTCGCAGTTCGTACCGTTCTCGCTTGGCATCACCTGCAACTGGCTGCAGGTGTACGAGAACACCCAGGATCCTGTACATGTGGTCTACCTGCACACCCGCATGACTGGCGCGCAGTTTGGCGATGCCTCGGGCGTCGAACAGGAACTCGACTTTGTCGAAACACCCTTGGGCATGATGAACGTGCAAACACGATTCTGGAAGAACCACTACTGGAACCGCACGACGGAATCCATCCTTCCCAACTGCAACCAGGGCGGCGCCGTCTGGGAGACCGCCGACACGACAAAGCTGTTCCAACGCGTCGCTTTCCTGCGCTGGATGGTGCCGGTCGACGATACCCACACGGTGACCATCGGATGGCGCATCTTTCGCGATGAACTCGACCCGCAAAAGATCGGCGACGCATCCAAGGTTGGCAAGCAATCGATTGATTTTGTCGGCCAGACCGAAGAAGAGCGCTCCTACGAGCAGCGCCAGCGCTTCCCGGGAGACTACGAAGTGCAGGTGTCCCAGCGGGCGATCGCGGTACACGCCAACGAGAATCTGGCCACCTCCGATCGCGGAGTTGCGACCTTGCGACGCCTGATTCGCAATGGAATCCGAGCTGGTGGGCCAGTGCGATCGTCCACCGCGCCAGCCATCGACGGCGTGATCAGCACTTACTGCCAGGACACGGTCTGGCCGGCGCCGGCGAACGCGGCGCCGGCGAAAGACGTGTTGGCGGAATTCGGGACACAGGTGGCAGCCAACATCCTCGCAAGCGGCCATGAAAATGAATCAACGCGGCGCGCGCGTGTGCACCAGATGCTGGTGGCAAAGTACCCGCGCGAGTAAATCCGACCCGCAGTACAACGGCTGGCTTTGCTCGAAGGATCAGCGCCATGGAAGTGTTCATTGGCATCGATGTCGGGGGCACCTTTACCGACTTCTCTGTTTGCCTGCCCGGTCAGGCCCGAGAGATCCTGCACAAGATTCCAGGAAAAAGCGGGTAGGAAAGTTGTCGCCGGCGCGCCTGACGCGCCGCGCTCTGGTAGTGACCGCGTGCGTCAGAAAGCAGGTACTTGCGAAGCCCATTCCTGGGTCGAGAACCAATAGGTCCGACGTTCCTTGAGGAACCCCTGGTTCTTCGCAATCCATTCGTTCAACAGCTTGAGCATTGCGGGATTGCCCTTCTTTATGCCCATGCCCTCAAAAGCACCTTCGAACAGCTCATTGGAAGCCCTGAACAGTTTTTCAGGGTATTGAATTGCCTTGAACGTGGGATACGGCTCGGTGCTGATCCATGCATGGGCGTTGCCGTTGATGACCTCCTGGATACCGAGGCCGTTGTCGTCAAACTGGCGCAGTGTCGCCTTCGGGAAAGTCTTTTCGATATACAGACAGGGCGACGACCCGCGCCGGCAAGTGAAGGTCACGTTGCTGCTGTTGTAGTCCGCCGGCCAGGCCATCTTTGACGCCAGTTGCTTGTTCGCCACGGTACCAAGTCCGGAGACGGAGTACTGGTCAGTGAAGTCAATCTGTTCCCTTCGCGGTGGCGTGACGGTCATGCCGCCAATGATCACGTCGAACTTGCCACCAATCAGCGATGGAATGATCCCATCCCAGGCCGTCGGTTGCAGGTCCAGCTCGACACCCATGTCCTTCGCCACCTTGGCTGCAACATCAATTTCGAAACCCACGTACTTGCCCTGCTTGTCGCGCATCGCCCACGGAACGAACGTCGCGAACCCGACTCGCAGGTTTCCCCGCTTCTTGACTGTATCGACCATGTTCTCCTGGGCCATTGCCGGCCGCGCCACGAGCAGGCTCGCCAGTGCCAATACAAAAACCCCCACCACACGTTTCACCAGTTTCATGAAGCTATCTCCCAAAAAGTAACGAAGCCATCATCACACCAACCCTTTGGCGCGAGCAAACCGCGTGCCAACACAGCGGTGCGTGCATCCCGACCTTCCCGGAACCATTGCTTAGCCCAGCAGACTCGACCGAATAACCACAGATGTTGCACCGGCCTGGAGTCGGCGGCAGAAGGTGCCGCCCAACACTTGACAGGTTTCACATGGATAAATTAAAGTTGCTCCAAGGTGAATTCAATTCTGACCTGTTTTGCAAACATTGTCTAGCTGGTTGGTAGGATGCCCCCAGCCAGCGGGCGCGCGACATCCAACGCTCGCTCAAGACGCCAGTTTCGCGCGATGGAGCGTATCAAAGCGGCGGAGATCGAGCAGACTTGGGCGGGTGACGTCGATGTCTTGCTGGCAGGTTCCAGAGACCCGGTACGGGGTCCGATCAAATTTTGACGCTCAAGCAGCCCGATGTGGCATGGGCAAAATTTTTTAGCCAACGCAGGAGAAAACAACCATGACCAAACGCCACCTATTCACCTTGCTGGCTGCGTTCACCGCTGCCACGCTCATGTCCAGCTTTCCGGCGGCGGCCCAGACGGCAGCCAAGTCCAGGTTGCTGCGCGTGCAGGAGTCCAGCGTCTTGCGTGTCGGAACCACAGGCGACTTTGTGCCCATGAGTTTCAAGGACCCTGCGTCCAACGAGTACAAGGGGCATCAGATCGACGCCGCCAATGAACTGGCCAAGGATCTGGGCGTCAAGGTCGAGTTCGTGCAGACCGACTGGAAGTCTCTGGTCACGGCGACCCAGACCGACAAGTTCGACATCATCATGACTGGCACTTCGATGTCGGTGGCGCGTGCCAAAGCCATCGGGTTCAGCGACCCGTGGGGCCGCAATGCGTTCTTCCCGCTCGTGCAGAAGAAAAACGCCGCCAAATACAAGGACTGGGAATCGCTGAACAATCCGAAGCTCACGGCCGGTTTCAACCTCGGCACCACATTTGAGCAATTTGTGCAGAACTCGTTGCCGAAGGTGAAGGTCAAGCGCGTCGAGTCGCCTGCCCGGGACTATCAGGAATTATTGGCCGGCAAGGTCGACTTCACGGTCACCAGCCTGATTGAAGGCGCGGCTCTCACCAAGCAGTATCCAGAGCTTCAAATGATCCTGCTGGACAAGCCACGCAACAGTATTCCAATGGCCTTCATTGTGGCAATCGACGACCAGCAGTGGCTCAACTTCATCAACAACTGGATCACCATCAAGCGCCAGACCGGTTACTTCACCGAGCTCAACAAGCAGTGGGGCGTCGCCGGTCAGGAGTGAGCGCGTTACGGTTGACAACGTGGAGTTGAGCAGGCACATCGGCGCCTGGGTGGCCGGGTTTTCCGCCACTCGCGCGCCTGCGTCTGCCAGGCATGAGGCCGGCCGGTCCCTGCTCGATGTCATTGGGGTCTCGATTGCAGGAAGCACGCACCCGAATTGTGCGGTGGTACGCGCGCTTGCACCTGACTGCGGATACATTGCACGATCCGCGCCTGGCTGCGGCAACGGATCATGTCGCGGTTCGCGTTGCCGTCGACGGTGCGGCGGCGCTGGCGCTTGCCGCCTGCCGGGAAGGAGCCGTGGTGACGGCGTGGCACAGTGACGGTCGCTCGGTCAGCCGCACCGTCCGGGTGCCGACTGGCATGCCGCAGCGCCCGCTGAGTGATGTGCAGTTGCGGCAAAAATTCTTCGCATGTGCAGTGCCTGTGCTCGGTCTGCCCGCGGCGCGCTCCTTGTGCGAGCGCGTCCTGCATATCGAAGCCCTGACTGACATCCGGCAACTGATGGAAGTAGCAGGGGTTTTGCATCCTGAACCCATGACAGAGGACCTCCAGACATGACAGACCCGAACACAACGACGCCAGCCAGCGACAACCGCATGACGCGCCAGAACTACACCACACTGCGCCCCTGGGAAGCCCAAAACGGATTCTCCCGGGCGGTACGGATTGGCAATCTCGTAGAGACCAGTCTGTGTTCGCCGGCCGGCCCCGACGGCAGCATCCTGTATCCCGGGGACGTGTACCGTCAGACCCAGGTGAGTCTGGCGCTGATCGGCGACGCATTGACAGCGCTCGGGATGGGATTCGAGGATGTCATCAAGACCCGCATCTACGTGGTGGATCCGACGCACTGGGTCGAATCGGGCCGCGCCCATGCCGAGGTATTCAAGGACATCCGGCCCGCGCTGGGGTGGATCTACATGAGCGCCTTCTTCCACCCGGACATCACGGTGGAAGTCGAATGTACCGCCTACCGGGCGCCTTGAAGTGCCACCCCCTGACGACGGCTCGTTGGGTCCGGGGGACAGCGCCCGCATCAACGCGCGGTCGGTGGCGGGCAGGCAGGCAACTGAAAGCGGTGGCAGTGCGTAGTGCCGTGCTCGACCACTTTGTGGGGACTGTGTTCACCCGAGTCGATGTGGTGGGGCTCCCCGTCGCGGGTACCGTCGCACCCCAGTACGCACAATGCAACCGAAGCAACGCTGCGGCAATTGTGCGGTCCTTCGCGGCGTCAGGCGACGCGTTTCAAGCCGCGCGCCACTGGCATCTGACCACGCGCCGTCCGGGTTCCGAGCGCGATCCAATCAGAGGAAGCCGGTGTAGGGCTGCTGCACCACACTGGCATGAATGAATCTGGTGAAGGTGATGAAGTCAAAAACCGGCAATCCAGTGGCCTGCTGGATGCCGGCAGAAAAGGTCGGCAGGTTCGAGCATTCGATCAGCATGGCGGCCATGTCTGGATGCCGCTCAAAAAACCGCTTTGCAATGCCGATAACCTCGTCGCGCAACAGGTCCACATCCATGTCAGTGCGCTTGCCTCCCATGTGGGTGGCGTAGAACTCGTGCGAGTCCTCGATGCCTTCGATCACGACGTTCACAGCCTCGGTGATGCCGGCCGCGCGCAGGAACGCGCTGTCCAGCAGACTCTTGGAAGCGGTCAGAATCCCGATCTTGCGGTTGCCCACCATCCTGCTGAGCAAGGGCACATAAATCAGTGGCGACGTGAATACCGGAACACCCGCAGAAGCCGCGAGAAGGTCCTGAACACCCACGAAAAATCCGCATGCCGTAACGATCGCACGGACCCCTTCGTCACGAAGCGCAATGGCCGCATCGCGCATCAGCAGGGCACCTTCTGGCGGCTCGCCATCGACCCACCGATCAGGAGGCGCAGGCACATCGAAAAGCCCCGTCACGACCTTCAGACGCACCGGAAAATCGTAGCTCGATGCGTTTGCCACGTCACCCGGCAACACCGGGTAACGCCTGCCGTCGAACAGCAGGATGCCGATGGCCTGGCCATACAGCGCGCGGCCGCCCCGCGCGATCATGGCCGGAACTCCATCACCGCCTCGGCTTTGCGGATGGCAAGACGGCACAGGCCCATCGGCCGCGCAGGATCATGTTCTGTCTTCAATTTCCAGGCTCCTTGCAATGGTCAGGCCATCCGGCATGAAAAAACACGGCCGCGCTCATCGCATGGCCTGCCCCACGGCACGTACATCATGCCATTGGGCTCGCGTGCGGAATCAGGCGCGTGGTCAGGGTCGATGATCCCGTCGTGGTCGGCATGCCAGGTGGGTGGATCGCTCTGGCCCACGCGAAAATCTGCCCGCTTGCACGACAATGCAAGCTCCGCAAAAACTGGATTGTATGAACCTGCACAACATTGAAGCGTTCCTCGCGGTAGGTGAGACAGGCAGCTTCACGAGTGCCGCACGACGGCTGGACAAGACCCAGTCGGCGGTGTCTCAGGCGATCCGACAGCTGGAAGAGGAAGTCGGCGCGGTGCTGATCGACCGGACCTCGCGGACATTTGCGCTGACCCCGGCGGGCGAACTGCTGCGCAGCAAGTCAACCAACCTGGTCGACGACATCAAAAAGATGAAGGCGCTGGTGCGGGAACAGAGCAAGACGCGGGTCCGACGGCTGCGCATCGGAATGGTGGATTCGTTTGCGACCGCAGTGGGGCCGGTCCTGATCCAGTGCATGCTGGAAGAGGCACTCAACCTGAATTTGTGGTCCGACCTCACGCCGCGACTTGGCGAGGCTCTGATCGAGAATCGCGCGGACGTCGTGGTGATCAACGACGCGCTCGAGGCGGAGACGCACCTGACCCGCTTCGAATTGCTGCGCGAGCCTTTTGTCCTGTTGCTGCCGGCGCACATGCCGTGGGACACCGATAAACCGGATCTCTCGCTGCTGTCGCGCGCCTATCCCATGATCCGTTACGAAACCCTGTCGCATTTGGGGGCGCAGATCGATTCCCAATGTCGCCGGCTCAATGTTTCACCCTTGCGACGCGTCTCTGTCGATTCAACCGAGAAGCTGATCGCCACGGTCGCGGCCGGCATCGGCTGGAGCATCGGCACGCCGCTGTCCATGCTCCGTTCCAGGGAGTACAGCCGTCAGATCCGGGTGGTTCCGTTTCCAGGCGAATCCTTTTATCGCCGCTTGTTCATGGTGTCGCGACGCGGTGAATTCGACGAGCTGGCGCTGCGTCTGGCGCGGCTGGCCGTCACCGAGCTCGAGGGCCTCGTATCGGGAGAACTGCGCCGGTTGTTGCCCCAGCTCTACCCCGATATCTTTGTGACCAACGTGGCCGATATGAGGGCAACCTGAGCCCCAACTTTCATGATGCCCACTCTTCACCCCGCATCATGAAAGTTATTTCACGTTAACGGGCATCATGATTGCTAATGCAGTGCAAACCGGTTCGTTAATGCGCGCAGGCAGAACTTGTCCGGGGCTTGCTGGCCGAGCGGGTGTTGCGGATACTGTTCAAGGACACTCCACGCTTTCCTGACCCAAAGCCACACATCCCATGAGCGATCCGACACCCATACCGATGCAAGTTCTGATTAAGTATTCGGGCTACCACAAACCCAAGGACAGGCCGATCGAAGAGCTCGTTTCGCTGGTCGGCCCCGGCACGCCGGCCGGAGAATACCTGCGTCGCTATTGGCATCCGTTCGAGCTTTCCTCCGAACTCGGCAAACGGCCCAAGGTCGTTCGGGTGCTGGGCGAGGACCTGGTGCTGTTTCGCGACCTGTCCGGCACCCCCGGCCTGGTGCACAAGCATTGTTCGCACCGCGGCATGTCGCTGGAGTTTGGCATCATCGCCCAGGAAGGCATCCGCTGCGCCTACCACGGCTGGCTGATTGCCAACGACGGCACCATCCTTGAGACACCTGGCGAACCCGCCGAGAGCCCGCTACGACACAAGGTCTGTCACGGTGCCTACCCCGTGATCGAGAAACAGGGCGTGTTCTTCACCTATATGGGGCCACCGGAATCGACGCCCGCCTTTCCGCTCATCGACGCCATCGTGATGCCGGACAACACCATGCAGCCCTACCTGATCCATTCGCCCTGCAACTGGTTGCAGGTGACGGAGAACGCAATGGATCCGTTTCACGTCGCGTTCCTGCATACGCGCGTCTCCGGGCCGCAGTTCAGCGAAGTGTTTGCCACGCTTCCCATCATCGACTACCACGAGACCGAGCGCGGCTTCTTCTACACCAACGCGCGCCGCGTCGGTGATTTTGTCTGGATCCGGATGCACGACTTCATGGTGCCGAACTTCTCGCAAAACGGCGCGATCTTCGAGAACGTGAGCAAGGTGCGCTACTTTGGTCGCCCCGGGCTGACGCGCTGGGTCACACCGGTCGACGACATCAACACCATGGTGATCGCGTGGCGGCATTTCAATGACCGCGACGACCCGATGCACATGGGCCGCCCGCAGGACAACCGCGTCGGCAAGACCGACTTCTACGGGCAGAGCGGGGAGCAGCCCTATGAAGAGCGGCAGGATTCCCCGGGCGACTGGGACGCCTGGTGCAGCCTGGGCAAGATCGGAAGCCATGATCGCGAAAACCTGGGCATGACCGACCGCGGGGTCGCCATGCTGCGCCGGCGCATCCGGCTCGACATCAACAACCTGGCCAGGGGCATCGAGCCCCTGCCCCTGCAGCCCAAGGATGGGCCAACGATTCCGACCATGGGCGGCGACACCATCCTGCGCGTACCGCGTACCGACCAGGACGACCGCCAACTGATCCTCGACCTGTGTCGCAAAGTCGCCGCCGCCTACACTGAAACCCTGCATTTGCCCGACGCCGAACGCCGTGCGGCAATCACGGCCAGACTGGTATCGTTGAATACCGCCGACGCCACACAAATCAATCCAGAGCACGGAAAGCTGTTCGAATTCAAAACGGTTGCGTAGGCAATCGACGCCATCAAGGACCACCGCATGAATTCTCCTGTCAATCCCGGCGCCGTCGTGTGGTCGGGCGACAACCCGGGCATTTATCTCAAGGATGCGCAGGGCAACTGGAAGTCGCTGTCGGTGTACTTTCGCGTCGTCACCTCGCCCCATGGGCCGGGCACTGGTGCCATTGTGCTCGGTGCGCCCTACCAGGCGGCCGGCTGGCCGCAAGTGGCCAATCTGTGCATCTCGAACAACGAGCCGCTGATGCGCTGGCTGGTAAGCGACTTCGTCTCGCGCTTTGCCTCTTTTCGGGACGCGTCCGGGCTGCAGGCAATGACTTACGTACACGCCGAATCCAACCGCTCAGGCGCCCAGGGGCAGGCTTTTCACGAGGAGCATTTACAGGGCGCCGATGTCAGCGTCACGATGCGCTGGGAGGGCCTTGGCACGCCCTTCGCCGTGGACGTGCCGCCGGCAATGTCCGCCACCGGCCAGCACCAGATGGTCAGCGTTTTCGTTGAAGCGCAGAGCGGCTCGATCAAGGTCAATGGTGTTGCGCTGCCCGGGCAGATCATCGTGCGCGATTTCCTCGGGGGGCGTATGAGCACCGCCTTCCTTGCGTTTTGCGAGAGCTGGATCCAGCCGCCGCCTGCATGAGCGCGGCGGCAATGGACACCAACGCAGCCAATCTGCAGGCGACCGACCGGGTGCTGGCGGTACGGCCCGAATGGTTTGCGCTGCGCCGTGCAGGTGATCACCTCGGCCTTCATGCGCATGAATTGCTGTGCGCCGGCCCACCACTGCGTGACCCGACCGCGCCCAGTGCTCCAGTCCTGAATGCCGCCGCCTGTGCCGCATTGCTGGAGGGCTGGGCCAGCACGCCGGAGCAGGCGCGCGGCATGGTACGTTCGGGCCGGATCACGCTGCGACCAGCGCAGGACCATGGCTGCGTCGTGCCGCTGGCCGACGTACTGTCCCCTTCGATGTGGGTCCAGGTTGTGCGCGACGCGGCGGTGCCAACGGGCATGTCGTGCAGCCCGCTCAATGGGGGCATGGTGCACCCGATGCGGGTCGGGGTATTCGACCCGGACGTCGTGCGCCACTTGCAGTGGCTCGACAGCGTGCTGGCGCCGGCATTGCAGGATGCGATGTCAGGCCCCGTCGACCTGATCGCGCTGGCCGACGAAGGGCTGGCCCTGGGGGACGACTGCCATGGCAAGACGGCGGCGGCAACGCGCGGCCTGGCGCGCGAACTGGGCGCGCGACTCACGGGAAGCGTGGCTGCAACATGCCGGACCTATCTGGAGCAGAGCCCCGGGTTTTTTCTGAACCTGTGGATGGCGGCATCGCAGCGCATGTTGTCGGCAGCCACCGGCACCGCAGGTTCCAGCGTGATCACTGCTGCGGCAGGCAACGGCCAGGACTTCGGCATCCAGGTCGCGGCCCTGCCCGGGCGCTGGTTCATCCAAGCGGCAGATGCACCCCGCGTGGCTGGCGCTACGCCAGACGTGGTGGCATCCAGCCTGGGTGCCATTGGCGACAGTGCCATCGTCGACCTGCTGGGACTGGGGGCCATGACCAGCGTGGCAAGCACCTCCAGCGATCCGGCCGCATTTCTCGCGGCATGGCCCGATCTGGCCGACATGCCACGCACCCTGTTGACCACGCGCCACCCCGCCTTCACCCGGACCAACCCCATGATGGTCCTTGATGCCCATACGGTGACCACAATCGCTCGGCAGCCGCTGGTAAGCCTGGGCGTGGTCGAGTGCAGCGGCCAGCGAGGGCGGATCGCCAGCGGTTTTTACCAGGTTCCGGCCCAGCTGTTTGCGCATGCGCTGGCCGCATTGTGCGCATGAGCGAGGCGCCCAACACGCTCGGGCTGTTTGCCGCAGCCCAGGCGATACGCCAGGGCAGACTGCGCTCCGTGGACCTGGTGCAAGCCTGCCTGGACCGCATATCGCAACGCGAGCCCGCAGTGCACGCCTGGGCCTGGCTCGACCGCGATGCGGCGCTGGCGGCGGCTCAGGCACTCGACCGGCAGCCGCCCCTCGGTCCGCTGCACGGTGTGCCGATCGCCGTGAAGGACATCATCGACACCGCCGATATGCCCACCGAGTGCGGGTCGCCGATCTACCATGGGCGCCGTCCTGCGGCCGATGCATCCTGTGTTGCCCTGGCCCGCCGTGCCGGCGCGCTGGTCCTGGGCAAGACCGTCACCACCGAGTTCGCCTATTTTTCGCCCGGCGCCACGGCCAATCCGCACCGCCTGCAACACACACCGGGTGGTTCGTCGAGTGGCTCGGCTGCCGCAGTGGCCGACCACATGGTTCCCGCCGGCTTTGGCACGCAGACCGCCGCCTCGGTCACACGCCCGGCCTCGTTTTGCGGCGTGACCGGCTACAAATCCAGCCTGGGCGAGTTCAGCCTCGCAGGAATAAAGCCATTCGCGTCGTCGTTCGATTCGCTGGGAACCCTCACGCGCGGGGTGGTGGACGCCCAAACCCTGCGCTGGGCCTTGCTGGGCGAGAACCGCTCAGTGGACGAAGCCTGTCGTACCAGCGCACCTCGAATCGGTGTCTGCCAGACGCCCTGGTGGGACCAGGCCAGCCCGGATTGCCAGGAGTCGGTCATGTCGATCGCGAGCCGGCTCGCAGCCCATGGCAGCGCAGTGTCGGCGGCCCTGCTGCCCGGGCATTTCGCGGGCCTGGTGCAGGTGCACAAGACCATCATGGCCTATGAGGCGGCGCGCAGCCTTCCGTTCGAATTCGACCGACACCACGACCGGCTCAGTCCGCAGTTGCGGCAATTGCTCGCCGACGGCATGGCGACGGAGCGCGCGCACTATCTTGCAGCACTTGAAACCGGGCTTTCGGCGCAGCGCGAATTCAGCGACTGGCGCCAGGGCTGGGATGTGCTGCTGGCGCCCAGCGCCGTCGGCGAGGCCCCGGCGGGCCTGGGCGCCACCGGCGACCCGCTGTTCAGCCGGATGTGGACCCTGCTCGGCGTTCCGACCGTCACGCTGCCCTTGGCCACCGGGCGCACCGGGCTGCCGATCGGCATCCAGCTGATCGGTGGCATGCGCCAGGATGAGCACTTGCTGGCCTGCGCGCGCTGGGTGGAAAACCACGCCGGGTCACCGGCATGACGTGTACCCGAGCCACCTCACTCGCGGTGCGCCGCGCGCTGCACGGCCATTGCCTGCCAGATCTCGCGGTGGCTGCCGAGGTACCCGTGGTGCACCGGAATGCGTCCGTGCAACAGGCTGCGCAGCCGCGGCAGGGCGTGGTACGGCACCGCTGGCGCCAGGTGGTGCTCGGCATGGCAATTCATGTTCCAGGCCAGGAATTGCCATGGCGCCCAGACGCCGGTGCTGCGCGTGTTCAACAAGGGGTCGAGCACAGTGGGTCGGCCGACATGCTCTGTCATGCGGATGAAGCGCATCACCGGTTGCCCCAGCAGCAGCGGAAGAAACCAGAAAACCACCGGCGCCTGCCAGCCCGCCATGACCAGCGCAGCGACCGTCACGTAGGCAATTGCCATCACGCGCGCCTCCCAGACCACCTTGCGCCGTTCGCCTTGCGGAATGAACCCCAATTCCTGCCGGGTCAAGCTGCCGCAGCTTCGCCGCACGATGCCACTCCAGCTGCTCCACCAATAGGGAATGCCACTCAGATACCAAAGGTAGGCGGTGATCGATCCCGGCAACGGAATGTGCTGGGGGTCGCGCTCCGGCAGGTTGGTAAACGAGTGGTGGTCCGTGTGCTCATAGCGGAAATGCACCTGTGGCACCATGATCAGCAATCCACACACCCAGGCCACGATTTCATTGACCCGTCGCGAGCGGAACGCCGAGTAGTGCGCACACTCGTGTTGCGGCGCGAACAGGTGGGTCAACACAATACCCAGCACGAACATGGCAGGCCACTGCAAGCCTGTGCCCGCCGTGCGGGCGGCCAGCAGGCCCAGGGCGAGCAAGAGCGCAGAGTGCGCGGCCAGGCGCGACCATGCAGGTGTGTTGCTGCGCGCCATGAGGGACTTCATGTCGTCCCGCGACACCAGGGTAAAAACCAATTGCCGGGCCGCCAGTACCGCATCAGCAGGCATGCTCGAACTCCTTTTCCAAGTCATCACTGCGGCACAGGATATCCGGTTTTGCAGCGACGCCACCGTCCGCACCCTGCTGCCCCACGGCCCACGGTATTGTGAAGACAAGGTAGCCCGGATGCAAAGGTACTCATTCATGGCACTGGCGCGTAATGCGCTGTCCCACCACCAGAACTGGCAGCGGGCGTGGCGAAGCCCGCCGCTGAAACCGCAATACGACGTCATCATCATCGGCGCCGGAGGCCATGGCCTGGCCACGGCGCACTACCTGGCGCGCGAGCATGGCATCACCAACGTGGCTGTGCTGGAACGTGGCGCGCTGGGCACCGGCAATATCGCGCGCAACACGGTCACGGTGCGTTCCAACTACCTGCGTGACGAAAGTATCCCGTTCTACGTCAAGACGGTCGCCCTGTTCGACCAACTGACACAGGAACTCAATTTCAATCTGATGTATTCCAAGCGCAGCATGATCGACGTCGTGCAGACTTCACCCAAGATGCGGGACCTGCGCCGCCGCATGCTGAACATGCACAACCACGGTTCGACCTACGAGCCGTTGAGTGTGGAAGAATTGCGCCTGCGCATTCCGTCGCTGACCGGTGGGGGTCCGGATTCGCGCCTGCCCATCCTGGGTGGCATGTTGCACCCGGATGCCGCCGTTTGCCGGCATGATGCGGTCGCGTGGGGATTTGCCCGCTCCGCCGACGACCAGGGGGTGGAACTGCACCAGCACACGCCGGTCACGGCGCTGCTGCGCGGCCCGGACGGCCGCATCAGCGGCGTTGAGACCAGCCGCGGCACCGTGCGTGCACCCAAGGTGGCGGTGGTGGTGTCTGGCCACACCACCACCCTGACCGATACCGTGGGCTTGCGTCTGCCGATCAAGACCATCAACCTCACTGCCTTTGTGTCGGAACCCGTCAAGCCGCTGATCGACGTGATCGTGAATTGTCCCGATATCGGGGTTTACCTGAGCCAGTCGGACCGTGGCGAACTCATCATCGGTGGCGCCAATGATTTGGGGCAATCCTTTCGGCGCGACATCAAGCAGTCGGTGTTCGAGGATGCGGTCGCGGCGATGCTTGAACTGTTTCCTTCCTTCAAGCGGCTCAAGCTGATGCGCCAATGGGGTGGCACGCTCGATATCGCGCACGATGCCTCTCCGATCGTCTCCAGGACGCGAATCGGCGGCCTGTACGTGTCGGCCGGCTGGTGGGGCGGGTTCAAGGCCGTTCCTGCGGGTGGACACACGCTGGCGCACCTGATCGCGCACGACGAACCGCACCCGCTGATCGAGCCGTTCTCACTCGACCGGTTCCGCCATCTTGACTTCGTGCTCGAGAGCGGCACGACCACCGCGCGTTGACAAGGTGCGCCCATGCTGTTGATTTCCTGCCCCTATTGCGGCGAACGCAATGAATCCGAGTTCATGCACGGCGGACCGGCCCGCGTTGCGCGACCGCACGACCCCGGCGCAATGCACGATGCCGAGTGGGTGGACTATTTGACCGTGCCACACAACCCGATGGGGCCAGTGGACGAGAAATGGTGGCATGTGCGCGGTTGTGGCGCATGGATCACGCTGCGGCGCGATACCGTGACACACCAGTTCCTGGCCGGGGGTCCGCATGGCAGCTGATGAGCTTCGCATGGCAAGCGGCGGGCGCATCGAGCGCGCCCACCCGGTCCGTTTCAGCTTCAACGGCCGCAGCTACACCGGCTACCGTGGCGATACGCTGGCATCAGCGCTGCTGGCGCAGGGCGAACGGCTCACGGCACGCAGCTTCAAGTACCACCGTCCCCGCGGAATCACCGGCGCCGGTCAGGAAGAGCCGTCCTCCTTCGTCGAGTTGCTGGGCGACCAGCAGTCGGGCAGCCAGCCGATCACGATGGTGCAGCTACGCGACGGGCTGGCGGCCCGCTCGGTCAACTGCTGGCCGTCACCGGCCTTCGACCTGCTGGCCGTCAACCAGCTGTTCAGCCGCTTGTTGCCGGCGTCGTTCTACTACAAGACCTTCATGTGGCCGAACTGGCATGTCTACGAACCCCATATCCGTCGGGCTGCCGGGCTGGCGGTGGCCCCGGACGCCGACCATGTGGTGGGCGCCTATGAGACCCGGCACTGGCATTGCGATGTCCTGGTCGTGGGTGCCGGACCTGCCGGCTTGATGGCGGCAGTGGGCGCGGGGCGTACCGGCGCACGGGTGCTTCTGGTCGACGACGGGACCGAACCCGGTGGCGCGTTGCTGGGCCGATCCGAAAAGATTGACGGCCGTCCGGCGATGCAATGGATCGCGCAGGTGGTGGCCGAACTCGACCGCATGCCCCAGGTAACACGCCTGTCGCAGGCCTGCGCTTGGGCCTACCGGGAAGCCAATCTCGTCATCGTCACCGAACGCGCGCCGGTCACGGCGGGCGTGTTCCAGCGTACCTGGCGCATACGCGCGGCACAGGTTGTCATTGCCACCGGCGCAATCGAGCGCCCGCTGGTGTTCCACGACAACGACCGTCCCGGGACCATGCTGGCCTCTGCCGTCCAGACCTACATTCATCGTTACGCGGTGCGCCCGGGCCGGCGTGCCGTGGTTTTCACCAACAACAGTTCAGCCTACCAGGCAGCGGCCGACATGCAAGCCGCCGGCATCGCGGTTGCAGCCATCGTCGATGCACGCGATGTGGTGCCAGCAGACACTCTGGCGTTGGTTCCTGGCGTCACGGTACTGCCGGGGCACGTGGTGGTCGCCGCCGACGGGCGGCGCCAGGTGAGCGCTGCGCAGGTTCGCGCGCGCGCGGGCGGCGCCCTGCGCCGAATCCCGTGTGACCTGTTGGTGCTGTCGGGCGGATGGAATCCCGTTGTGCACCTGTTCTCGCAGTCGCGTGGAAGTCTGCGATTCGACCCGGACCTGACTGCATTTGTGGCCGATCAGCCACAGCAGCCGGCCAGCTGTGCCGGCGCCGCCGATGGCCACTTCGGCCTTGGGGCCTGCCTGGCCGATGGTGCTCGCAAAGGTGTCCGGGCGGCGCGTGCTGCGGGCTTCGCGCACGCGGACGTGACGGTCCCACACGCGTCCGATGGGGTAGCACACGCGACGATGGCGCTGTGGCACGTGGAACCGGCGCTTGTATCCGACAAGGCCTTTGTGGATCTGCAGCACGATGTGACGGTGGCCGATGTTCATCTGGCGCTGCGCGAAGGTTACGGAAACGTCGAACACGTCAAGCGCTATACCACCGCCGGTATGGGTATTGATCAGGGCAAAACCGGCAACATCAACGTGGTCGGCACGGTGGCGTTGGCGCAAGGCGTGCCGCCCGATGCGGTGGGCACCACCACGTTTCGCTCACCTTATGCACCGGTCGAGTTCGGCGCCATGGTGGGAGCCCGCGGTGGTCCGGTCTTCCTGCCGTACCGGCACACCCCGATCACCGCATGGAACATCGCCCAGGGCGCCGTCATGCACGAGGCCGGCGCGCGGTGGCGTCGACCAGGCTATTACCCGCATGCGGGGGAAAATCTGCAAGCCGCCGTCAACCGGGAATGCGTGGCGGTTCGGGAGACACTGGGAATCTACGACGGCTCGCCCCTGGGCAAGTTCGAGATCAAGGGGCCGGACGCGGCGCGCCTGCTCGACCTGCTGTACACCAACCTGTTTTCCAATCTGGAAACCGGCATGGGTCGGTACGGCATCATGCTCACAGACGACGGACTGATCTTCGACGATGGCGTGTCCTTCAAGCTCGGTGACGGGCATTTCCTGGTGTCCACCTCCACCGCCAATGCGGACGAGGTCCATCGGCATATCGAGCACCTGCTGCAAATCGAACGACCCGACTGGAAGGTGCGCGTCACGCCAGTCACCGCGGCCTGGGCCAACGCGACCATTTGCGGCCCGCAGGCGCGGACATTCCTGCAGCGGCTGAGCACCGACATCGACCTCTCCAATGCTGCATTTCCATTCATGGGGCTGCGCCATGGTCAGGTTGCGGGGTTGCCGGCACGCGTAGCGCGGGTCAGCTTCACCGGTGAACTCAGCTACGAAATCAACGTGCGTGCGCGCGACGCCGTGACACTCTGGGAACACATCATGCAAATCGGCCAGCCGCTCGGCCTGACGCCCATTGGCTCGGAGGCCAGCCATGTGCTGCGCGTCGAAAAAGGCTTTCTGTCGGTGGGCCATGAGGCCGACAGCACGGTGGATCCGATCGACCTCGGCATGGCGTGGATTCTTTCGAAAAACAAGGCCGACTACCTTGGGAAGCGCTCGCTGGAGGTTCGGCGCGGCAGCGGCCGGACGCGCCGCGAACTGGTAGGCCTCCTGACGGAAGACCCGGCGCGGCTGGTGACTGAGGGCGCGCCCTTGACGCCCCAGGGCACACGCCAGGCATCGGAAGGCTTTGTCAGCGCCAGCGTGTGGAGTGTGGCCAACCAGCGCAGCGTCGCACTGGGCCTGCTCATGGATGGACGCAAGCGCATCGGCGAAACGGTGTATGCGCGAATCAAGGAAGAGGTCGTCCGTGCGACGGTGACCGCCCCCTGTTTTTACGACCCCCAGGGCGAGAAGTTGCGCAGTTGAGATGGCTTACCAGGCACGCCTTCGGATCCTGCCACTGTGCACGGTCATCGACATCAAGGGCACGCTGGGCGACGTCACGAAGCGCCTGCACGGCCTCGGTCTGTCCAGCCCGGCGGCCGGCCGCGCAAGCAATACCGGCACACTGGAACTGCTGCGCCCGGCGCCCCAGCACTGGCTGTTGCTGGCTCCACTGGTCGAGGAGGAACGTCTGTTGCAGTCGCTGCTCGAACCACCGCCGGCCGCAGACACATTGGTGCTTGCGGTATCGGACCAGTACCAGTTCTTCGCCGTGGACGGCCCGGATGCCCGCCAACTGATGGTGATTGCCAGTCCGCTGGACGTGGATCCGTCCGTCTTCCCTGCGGACGGCGCGACGTTCTCGGAGGCGTTTGGCTTGAAGGCCTTGCTTTTGCGGCGCTCCCATGGCTTCGACCTGGCGGTGGAACGCAGTTATGCACACATGGTGCAGGCATACTTCGCGAGAATCAATCCACAGACTTATTAGGCGGACTTCGCACCACCCCGCACGAATTGATAATGACAGGGTTTGCCCGAATCGGACAGCCGTCGCGGGCACGGATGATGCATACGGGTTTTGGACCGCCGGGGTGCGGAAAACGGCCCAGCCGTGTGATTCAGCAAACTGATCTCACGGCTGGCAGAATGTTGTCGGGATACTTGCTTCGGGCGGTGATACGCCCAATGACACACAGGAGATGACTATGGGCTTTTTCAAACGGATACTGGCATTGGCTTCGATTTCGCTGCTGGCCTTGTCCTGGTCGGCACCGGCATTGGCGCAGGAAAACATGATCGATGCGATCAAGAAGCGGGGCAAGTTGCAGGTCGGCTTCGGGAGTTTCATTCCGTGGGCCATGCGCGACAAGCAGGGGCAGTGGATTGGCTTCGAGATCGATGTGGCCTCCAAACTTGCCAAGGATATGGGTGTGCAGATCGACCTCATCCCGACCGCCTGGGACGGCATCATTCCTTCTCTCATTTCCAGCAAGTTTGACGTGATCATCGGCGGCATGTCGGTAACACCGCAGCGCCAGGAGCAAATTGACTTCACCGCAGGTTATTCCACTTCCGGGCAGGGTATTGCGGCGTCCAAGCAACTCGCTGCCAAACTGAAATGGCCGGACGAGTACAACAGTGCCAACGTCACTTTCACCTGCAGGCGCGGTACCCCCACTTGCAAGCTGATCGAGGAAAGGTGGCCCAAAGCGTCCGTTCGCCAGTTCGACGACGACGCCATCGCATTCCAGGAAGTCATCAACGGCAATGCCCATGCCACTGTGTCGAGTGAGCCCAAGCCAACGTTCTTCATGCTGAAGAATCCCGACCGCCTGTTCAAGCCGACGTCGGAAAACCTCACCACGACCTACGAGGGCTTTGGCCTTCGCAAGGCCAATCCGCAGGCCGTGGCCTATTTCAACGAATGGATCGGCAAGAACCAGGACTGGCTCAAGCAGCGCCACACTTTCTGGTTCAAGACCCAGGACTGGGCCGCGCAGGTTCCCTGACCCCGATGAGTCAAAACATCATCCAGCTTCGCGGGGTCAACAAATGGTTTGGCAACCTCCAGGTTCTGCGTGACATCGACCTGGACGTGCGCCAGGGCGAGCGGATGGTGATCTGTGGACCCTCCGGCTCCGGCAAATCCACCCTGATCCGTTGCATCAACCGGCTGGAGCAGCACGAGGAAGGCACCATCCATGTCGATGGTATCGAGCTGAACGAAGACACCGAACATGTGACTGCCATCCGGCGCGAGGTCGGCATGGTTTTCCAGAGCTTCAACTTGTTCCCGCACTTGTCGGTACTGGAGAATTGCGCGCTGCCACAGATCCGCGCCCGGCGTACACCGCGGGCCGAGGCCGAGGTCAAGGCCATGGAGTACCTGCGCCGGGTGCACATTCCAGAGCAGGCCGCCAAGTTTCCGGCGCAGTTGTCAGGTGGCCAGCAGCAGCGGGTGGCGATTGCGCGGTCCCTGTGCATGGAGCCCAAGGTGATGCTGTTCGACGAGCCGACCTCGGCCCTCGACCCGGAGATGATCAAGGAGGTACTCGACGTGATCATCGAGCTGGCGCAGTCGGGCATGACCATGGTCTGCGTCACCCATGAGATGGGATTTGCCAAGAAGGTTGCCGACACCGTGGTGTTCATGGACGCCGGCCGGATCGTGGAACAGGCGCCACCGGCCGAGCTGTTCGCGCACCCGAAATCGGACCGCACCAAGAAGTTCCTGAGCCAGATCCTCGAACACTGAAATCCATGAACCCCGAGCGCGAAGTTTCGAGGCAGGCGGCACAGGCCCGCAGTGCCATGCGCTGCGATATCGATCTGTATGGGCAAGGCAAGGCTTGCGGGCATGTGCGCCTGCCCAATTCAGTGCACCGCTCGGCGTATGGCTGGATTCCAATTCCGATCGTGCGCATCACCAATGGCGCCGGGCCCCGTGTCCTGATGGTGGCCGGCAACCACGGGGACGAATGGGAAGGACAAATCGCATTGGGCACGTTGATCCGCTCGATCGAACCGCAACAGGTGAGCGGCGAGTTGGTGATCCTTCCATCGGCTAATTTTCCCGCCGTGCGCGCCGGCATGCGTACCGCGCCGCAGGACGGTGGCAACCTCAACCGCAGCTTCCCGGGCGACCCCGACGGGACTTTGACCCAGCAGATTGCTTTCTGGATCGAACACGTACTGCTGCCAGGCTTCGACTTCAGCTTCGACTTCCACTCGGGCGGGAGTTCCCTGCACTACCTCCCCAGCACACTGGCCTACCGGGACACCGACACCCGACGGATGGACGAGGTCCTGGGCCTGTTGCGCGCTTTCGCCGCACCCGTGGGTTTCATCATCGGGGCCCCTCAAAGTGGCGGCAAGTCGTTCACTGCGGCGTCGATCCGCCAGGGGGTGCGCTCCCTGGCGACCGAAATCGGTGGTGGCGGGTGGGTCACTCCACAGTCCATGGCGTGTATGGAGGGCGGCATGTTGCGGTTGCTCCAGCACGTGGGCTTGTGGCATGGCGCGGCGCCTCCGGCCGCAAACGGCACACGGCTGACCGAGGTGGCCAGCGACGAGCACTATGTGTACGCCATGGACAGCGGCCTGTTCGAGCCGCTGGTGGACATCGGCACCGACGTGCAGGCCGGACAAGCCGCCGCCCGCATCCATTTCCCGGCCACGCCCTGGCGCGAGCCGGTTGTGCTCCACTTCCGGCGCGCCGGGCTGGTATTGTGCAAACGGGTCCCCGCGCTTTGCGAACCCGCAGACTGCCTGTTCCAGCTGGCCACTGACCTTCCATGACACCGGCACCGCCCGGCACCTGACCTTCAATTCAAAACCATGTCCAGTTTCCTCAAGAACGCCTGGTACGTTGTTGCCCTCTCGCCCGACGTCGAGCACTCCCTCAAGCCGGTCACCGTACTGGGTGAGGCGATCGTCCTCTATCGCAAAAACGACGGCACCCCGGTAGCGCTGGAAGACGCCTGCCCACACCGCAAGTTGCCCCTGTCGATGGGCCGCATCAAGGGCGACGCGGTGGAATGCGGCTACCACGGCCTGACTTTCGACTGTTCCGGCAAATGCATCGACGCAGCCACCCAGGAGCGGATCCCACCGTTCGCCAAAGTACGCAGCTACCCGGTGCGCGACCGTTACGGCCTGCTCTGGATCTGGATGGGTGATGCAGACCTGGCCGCCCGGCAGGACATCTACACCATCGAGAACCACGACAACCCGGCGTGGCACATCACCCGTGGCGACAGCCTGCAATGCGCCTGCAACTACCTCTGGCTGGTGGACAATCTGCTCGATCCCTCGCATGTGGCCTGGGTGCACCGCACCTCGTTTGCCGGTGCCGGCACCGACGACACGCCACTGCAAATTGCCACCAACCCCGACGGTGTCGTCGCCAGCCGCTGGATGATGGACAAGCCGCCGCCGCCCTTCTATGCGCCGCTGGTCAAGTTCAGCGGCAATGCCGACCGGCTCCAGCACTACGAGGTGCTGTACCCGTCGCTGGGTGTGAACAAGGGCATCTACACGCCGGCAGGCAAGGGGGGGCCTGCGATGGTGGATGACGCACAGACCTACCGCATGGTGTCGTACAACTTCCTCACACCCGTCGACGAAGACAACACCCACTACTTCTGGCTGCAACACCGCAACACCGACCCGCACGACGAGGACCTGACCCGGCGCAATGCCATGGGCGCGAAGGCGGCTTTCGAGGAAGACCGCGTCATCCTGGAAGCGGTGCACCAGGGCATGAAGAACAAGACCACCCAGACCACCGGGCTGCTGCTCGACGCCGCAGCCAGCCGTTTCCGCAAGGGCCTGTCCGAGCTGATTGCGCGCCAGCAGCCTCAGGTCGGGTCCGGCTCCTTGTAGTAACCCACGACGTCCCCTTCGGTCGTAACGCCCAGGCCATTGAGCAGGCGGTTCGAGTAGTTGAAATAGGCGCACACCTGGTTGACCTCCAGAATCTCGGCGTCCTCGCAGCCAGCGTCCTCCAGGGCATCCCAATCGGCCTTGTTCATGTCTCCGACCTGGGCCGTCAACTTTCGGGCGTAATTCAGGAACGCCAGTTCCCGCCCGGCAAAGGCCGACTCCGGCTGGGCATTTTGCAGGGCGTCCCACACCAGTTGAGCGCGCACCGGGTCTTGCATCAGGCGCCGTGCATTGGCCCAGTGGTGCGTCAGGCTGTAGGTACACCGGTTGGTCATGCTCACGTACGACGCGACCACTTCCAGGAACCAGAACGGCAAGGTGTTGTCCGGGTTGTGCAGCACGCTGCGGTACAACACCAGATGCCCCTGCATGCTGTGCGGGCGCAGGCTGTGGGCCCGCATCACGTTGTCGACGGTGCCGCTGGGCGTAAGCGCCAGGTCATACATTTCCTTGAGTTTTCCGGTGGCTTCTTCCAGGGGAATCATCCGGATCCAGGCTGCGCTCATGGGGTGTCCTTGTGAAGTGACCGCCGATCCAACGGCGCTCGTGAAAAGATGTTGCGGACCATCGGCACGAAAGTGGCCAAGGGTTCGCAGGGGTAGTGCGGGTCACACGCCGCCTGGTCGTAGCGCGCCACGAATTCGGCCGTCCAGTCAAAGTGAGGATGGCCTCGCCAGCGTTCGCGTTCGTGCTGGTTCACGCCGGGCATGTGCGGCGCGTGCAGGTTCTGGAACGTGGCATGGTGGCGCAACATCCAGTGGTTGCGCTCCGACACGTAAGCACCTAGCAGCGCGGCGGCAAAATCCCCGTGCAGCAGCGGGCAGGTGATGAAGCCCACATCGTGCAGCAAGGCCACCACCACGTCTTCTTCCGGCCCCCCGTCACGCAGCACCATCGTGGCCGATTGCAGGCAATGGCGGTAGTTGTTGACCATGTAGCCAAATGACGTATCGTGCGCACCCGCGCTCAACATGCGCAAGGCCTGGTCGGCCTGTTGTTGCGCGAGGTAAGCCGCGCGCTGGATTTCGAGCTGCCGCCAGTCGTCCGCAGACAGGTCCTCCAGCGACACCTTCTCGAGATGTCGCCACGCTGGGTCCGCCAGGGGGCTGTACGCAGGATGGGTGTTCATGGCGGGTGGGAGACGTAGGGGATGTTCAGGCCGCTGCCAGCCAGATGTTGGTCGCCCGGCGCCAAGGCAAGAGGGCGCGTTCCACGCCCGGGTGTTGTGAGGCGGCATCGAGCCATGCACGCAGGCTGTGCGGCAACTCCAGGGGCTGGCCGCAGGCCGCCAGCAAGGCACTGGCCAGTGGCAGAGTCACCAGCGGCCCGCAGTCGGCCAGGCTGATCTGCGGCGTCAAAAGATAGGGCTGGGGTTGCGACCACGACGCCAGTTGCTGGATACGCGCTTGGATCCTGGTGCCGATGTCGGCGACCAGTTCGGGTTGCCGGGTGGCGGCCTTGGCGTGGGGGAACAAAGCCCGCACCAGCGGCTCCAGGTACATATCGTGAAAGCGGCAGAAAAAACGCACGCGGGCGCGCATGCGGGGGTCCACGGGCAACATTGCAGGGGCTGGAATCGTCTCTTCCAGGTATTCGTTGATGGCCTCGGACTCGGACAACACCCAGTCATCCAACTGGATGGCAGGCAGCGTGCCCATGGGAACGATGGCACGGTATTCGGCGGATCGGTACCCGTTGGGCGGCTGCCGCTCTTCGAAATTCACTCCTTTGACGCACAACACGATGCGCACCTTGGCGCTGTAACTCGACAAGGGCGTCGCGTAGAAGATCACACCGGCTCCTCGGCGAGGAAGTTGGCGTAGTCCGTAGCAGCGGCGGTGGCTGCGGCAGCCAACAATGCTTCACCGTGCTCGGGCCGGGCCAGCGCGGAATGCGAGCCGACCCGGCCATCCGGAAACTGCGCACGGTGCGACGAAGCATCAGAATGGTTGTCCCCGCCATGGAACTTGATGAATTCCGGCGTCAGTGCCGGCGACGCGGCCAGGTCATCGGCGCGGCGCAAAGCCGGGAACAGGTGCTGCGTGATGGCAATCTCGGACGGCGTGGCATGCATGCCCTCACCTGCGCCATACAGACGCTGGCGCAGGTCATTCACCTCGGGCAGATCCCACCAACTGCGCAGCCGGAACCGGATCGGCGCGACGCCTGCCACGGCCAGACTCCGGTCGGCGTGCAACTCCTGAAATGCGCACCATGCGGGTGCGAGATTGCCTCCGTGGCCGTTCAGAAAATAGAAATGCCGAAACCCGCTCCTTGCCAGGGATTGCACGTAATCGATGATCACCTGGATCAGGGTGGTCGGGCGCATCGACACCGTGCCGGGAAACCCCAGGTTGAATTGCGCCGGACCCATGGTGAGCGTCGGGCCCACCAGTGCGCCAGCCGCTGCGCCCATGGCACGCGCAATGGATTGCGCCGTGAAGCTGTCGGTGCCGATCAGCCCCGTGGGGCCATGCTGCTCAGTGGAGCCCATCGGAATCACCACGCCCTGGGAGCGCAGCAGGTAGGCCTCGACTTCAGGCCATGTGGTGTTTTGAAGGACCATGCGACCTCAGTGTGAGCGGGCCAACCGGCGTTCAAGCCGGCGCACCAGCCAGGAAACAAAAATGATCAGGGCCAGGTACTCCGCCACCAGCAGCGTGTAGATTTCGAGCGGCCGGTATTCGTTCACGTTGAGTTCGTTCGCCCTGCGGGTCAGCTCCGGCAAGCCGATCACCGACACCAACGACGACATCTTCATCACATAGATGAACTGGTTGCCCAGCGCCGGCAGGATGACCTTGATCGCCTGCGGCAACACCACCAGGCGCATCTGCAACCACCACGACAGCCCGATCGACTTGGCCGCCTCGATCTGCCCCTTGGGGACCGACTGGATTCCGGCGCGGAACACCTCGGCCTCAAACGCGCTGTCGCTCAATGCCAACGACAGGACACCGGTGGCGAATACGCCGAGTTGCAACCCGACCACGACCGGCAGGCCGTAGAAGACCCATAACAGCAGCACCAGCAGCGGCACCGAGCGGAACAACTCGACGTACCCGCGATTGAAGTGATTAAGCAGCCGGACCTTGGACAATCCGGCCATGGCCACGCACCCTCCCAGAACCACTGACAACGCGATCGCACACAACGACACGACGATGGTGGCCCACAAACCGCCAATCAGGAACTGCAAGTTGGACAAGCCCTTGTCCTGCAAGGGGTTGAATATGTACCAGCCCCAGGTGTGGCTGGAAGCGCCGCTCGTGCTCCCCGTGCAGCCTGCCAGCAGACCCAACACCGGCAGCAGGAACAGACAGGCTATTTTTTGCTTGGCAGCCACTTGGCCTCGAGCACGGCGAAGTAGCCTTCGGCTTCCTTGAGAGCAATCCAGTTGTTCACGAAGGTCAGCCATACTTCGTCGCCCTGGGGCATCGGATAGGCAAACGGGCGCTTGTTGCGCATTTCCGAATTGGAACCCACCAGTTGCAGGTCAGGGTAGGTCTTCATGAGGGTGGAAGCTTCGACGTTGCTCGTGATCGTGACCTGGGCGCGGCCGGCGAGAACTTCCTGGTAGCCATTGGCCGGTTTCTCGACCGCCCGGATCTTGGCCTTGGGGAAGTGGGCGCGGGCCTGCTGCTCGAACACCGTGCCCAGCAACACCGCCACCGTGACGTTCGGGCTGTTGATACTTTCCCAGGTCTTGAACTGGCCGGCCGCCTTTTTGCTGATCAGCGGCACCGTACCGGCGTACAGGTAAGGGTTGGAGAACGCCACCGTCTTGGCGCGGGCCATGCTGAGTGAGGCTCCCGAAAAAATGTCGAACCGGTCGGACACGATGCCGTTGACCAGCGTCGCCCATTCGGCCGGCACGAACTCGATCTTGACACCCATGTCGGCGGCCAGCTGGGTCATGGCTTCCACATCAAACCCGGTCAGGGTATTGGTCGCGGTGTCCTTGATGGACATGGGGTTGAAGTCGCCGGTTGTTCCCACCCGCAAGGTCCCGCGCTCGAGAACCTGCGCCAATTTGGATTTCGCCTGAGCGGCACCGGGCAGCGGGGCCAGCAGCAGGCCTGCGGTTGCGAGCCCGAGAAAGAACGTGACCAGGCGTTTCATGAGCAGACCTTCGAGATTGAGATGGCGAATTATGACAAGAAGAAATGCATTGTCTAGACAAGTGTCGGAACTTGTCAAGCGCCGCACGTCCTCTGGCATCTCTGCCGCCCCGGCGCTTTGATGCCCACCGGGAACCACCAAGCAAATTTCAGGCCGGCGCAGACACCGACCAGCGCCGGGTCACGTTCGCCGCGTTGTCGACACTCTCCAGATTCACGCCGAACCCCCACAGGCGGGCGGCGTGCTTGAGCACCTCGATCGTGGAGTCCGCCAATGGGCGGTCCAGGTATTGGCTGTGGCGCAGTGTCAGGGTGCGGTCGCCGCGCAAGTTGACGTTCCAGACCTGGATATTGGGTTCGCGCGTGCCCAGGTCATACTGCTGCGACAGTGCCTGACGCAGGCGCTGGTATCCCGCCGTGTCGTGAATGGCCGATACCTCGAGTGCGCTTTTTGTGGCGTCGTCGTGGATGGCAAACAAGCGCAGCTCCCGTATCAATCGCGGGCTGAGAAACTGGCCGATGAAGCTCTCGTCCTTGAAGTTGCGCATGGCGTGGTGCAGTGTCGGCAGCCACGGCGCGCCTGCGATGTCGGGGAACCAGGAGCGATCCTCGTCAGTGGGCGCCTCGCAGATGCGCTTGATATCGGTGTACATCGCAAAACCCAACGCATAAGGGTTGATGCCGCTGTAGGCGCGGTGGTCCACCGGTGGCTGGAAAATCACGTTGGTATGCGACGTGAGCCACTCCAGCATCGCGCCGTCACTCAAATGGCCATCGTCGTACAAGGTGTTGAGCAGCTTGTGGTGCCAGAAGGTGGCCCACCCCTCGTTCATGACCTGGGTCTGACGCTGCGGGTAAAAATACTGCGCCGCCTTGCGCACGATGCGCACGATTTCGCGTTGCCAGGGCTCCAGCAGCGGCGCACTCTTCTCGAAAAAATACAGCAGATTTTCCTGGGGCTCCAGAGGAAAACGCTGGGCCGTGCTACTGGACTCCGCCTCTTCCTTTCGCACCGGAACAGTGCGCCAGAGTTCGTTGACCTGCTGTTGCGCATGGGCTTCACGCGCCTGGCTTTCCGCCACCTCCTGCGCCAGAGTCCGCTTGCTGGGGCGCCGGTAACGGTCCACGCCAAAGTTGGCCAGCGCGTGGCAGGAGTCGAGCAGCGACTCGACCGCTTCCATGCCATGGCGCTCCTCGCATTCGCCCACGAAGTTGCGCGCATACACCAGGTAGTCAATGATGGACGAGGCATCGGTCCACATGCGGAACAGGTAATTGCCTTTGAAAAAGCTGTTGTGGCCATACGCAGCGTGGGCAATCACCAGGGCCTGCATCACGGTGGTGTTTTCCTCCATCAGGTAACTGATGCAGGGGTTCGAGTTGATGACGATCTCGTAGGCCAGGCCCATGTGGCCGCGGCGGTAGTTCTTCTCCGTCGAGATGAACTCCTTGCCGTAGCTCCAGTGGCGGTAATTCACCGGCATGCCCACACTCGCGTAGGCGTCCATCATCTGTTCGGCCGTGATGACTTCGAGCTGGTTGGGGTAGGTATCGAGGCCGAAGCGCTCCGCGGTGGCGCGGATCACGCGGTGGTAGTCGTCGATCAGCTCGAAGCTCCAGTCGCTCGGCGCAGGCAGGCGCTCGGCCGGGCGCGGGCCCGCCGGCAGCGGCTCGACCTGCGCCTTCCTTGCCTTGTGTTTTCTCGAACTCATGCGGCGCGCGGCTCGACGCCTTCCTTCTTGAACAGATCGCGGAACACGGGGTAGATCTGCGCCGCCTCGGTCGCCTTCCTCATCGCGAACTGCGGCGCCACGCCGACAAGTTGCGCGTACTCCTGCCACAGGTTCTGCTCTTCCTCGGCCAC
>JAYVRP010001081.1:0-10048 GCA_043776215.1 Rhodoferax sp.
GCATCACAAAAGTGCCCGCAAACGCGGTACAACCGCCGAAAAACCCTGCGCAATTTCAAACCGGCCAAATTCGTACATGTTGGCGCCGGCGGCCACAAACCTCCATGTTTGAAGCTTCACAACTGGTTTTCTATTACGCCGTGAGCCCGGTTCACATGGGCGCTGGCAGCGCCATCGGCGCTATTGACAGCCCGATTCAGCGCGAGGTACACACGCAATACCCCATGTTTGCGGGCAGTGGCTTGAAAGGCGCGCTGCGGCACCATTTCAATCAAGCCTGGCCGCGTGCTGAAGGTGATGATCGCAAGCCCAACAGCCTAATTAACCGCATTTTTGGACCCGACACCAGTGCGTCGGACTTTGCCGGCGCATTGTCGCTGAGTGATGCGCAACTGGTGGCCTTGCCCGTGCGCTCGCTCAAAGGCGGGTTTGCCTACGTCACCAGCCCGCTGGCATTGGCGCGCTTGCATCGCTTGGCAAGTCAGGCGGGGCTCGCGCCTGGCTGGGGTGTGCCAATCGTCGATGCAGACAAGTCCAAGGTCGCCACCACCAATCTCCTGCATGGCAAGCAACTGATTCTTGAAGCATTCGAATTCGTTGCCGATGCCGATGAACAGCTCAAAGCCATTTCGACCTGGATTGCCGACAAAGCCATGCCCGACACATCCAGCAAATTCTTCGCGGAAAAATTCAAAACTGACCTGGTGCTCCTGCACGACACTGACTTCGCGCATTTCGCCCGGCATGCCATGGTGGTCGAGCCGCATGTGCGTATCAATGATGAATCGGGTACAGCCGACGACGGTGGCTTGTTCTACGTGGAAAACCTCCCGCCCGAAACCTTGATGGTGGGTTTGGCACAGGCAAGCATCGAGCGCTTCAAAAGAGACAGCCGCAACAGTGACTCTGCTGCGTTGTTAATTGCGCCCGAGGTGCTTTTAAGCGTATTTGCGGGCACTGCCGCTGTGGACGATGCCAAAGCCCTTGCCGGCATCAATGGCAAACTGCTGCAGATCGGCGGCGGCGCCACCACCGGGCGCGGTTTGGTGCTGGTGCAATCCACCCCCATTTCCACGACCAATTCTTGATTCAGGAGGACCGCCATGCACGCACATCGCCAGCGCTACAACCTCACCGACGATCACGAGTTGAGAATGGCTATACCGCGGGATTTCCCCACGGGTGCGGTCGAAGTGATCGTACTGAGTGACGAGTCTGCCGACGCCAACCAGGAGTGGATCAGAGCGCAGCAGACCCGTGATCTCAACGTCTTCTTTGATTTGCTCAAGGCGTTGCCGCCGTCAGGGCTCAGCATCGAAGAGATCAACCGTCAGGTGCGTGAAGAAAGAGACTCATGGGAGTGACAGCCATCAGCGCATATCCTGATGCATGCGTGCTGATCTTCCTCCTGGGCAAGCAGACCCAGTTGGCCGAAGGTATTGCGCAGCGCATCCGCCCGGCCCACGGCACACCACCTTCTCTGGTATTCACTGAGTTGACCCGGCTCGAATGCCGCATTCGCCCCGTGAAAGCGGGTAACCAGGCTGAGCTATTGGTGTATGACCAGCTTTTTAACGCACATGGAAACCGCTTCCAGGCAATGGATCGGCAGGTGTTCGAGTTGGCCACCCAATTGTGTCTTGAGCATGGGCTGAAAACGGCCGACGCCCTGCACCTGGCTGCGGCCATTTGCGCGGGCTGCGACGAACTCTGGACCAACGACCGGCGCTTGGCCAAAGCGGCTCACGGCCGTCTGCAAATCGTGACCTTTGAAAGCACCTCATGACCCAAACCCTCGATCAAAAGCGTGCCGCTCTGGCTTGGCGATACGCCACTGCGGGCATGGCCGCCCAATACGGCAAAGAATACAAAGGCTTGGCCAAGGGTGCGCCCGCACTCATCATGAACAGTGGGTTGATGCCGACGCTGGCGTTTTACAGTGGCAAAGGCAAGGCGGCGCAGCACTTGCTGGACGATTTGATACGTGGATTGTCTCAACGCCTTGCAGATCAAACGCTCAGTCCAGGGCAAGGTGCGCAACTTTTCCCGAGGTTCATGGAAGCGTTGCAGAACGGTAATTCATACGACTACTTGCGCAACACGGACGAAGCGCTGGAACTTTTGAAATGGATTCGGCAGTTCGTAGATGCAGTTGAGGGGCAATGAAATGTGGATTCCACAACGTATCGCAGCCGTCCCAAAATACATCGTATCGCATAGCCGGGACACGTTGAAAGATGCTGCCCCTGGGCACAAGTTTCTGGGCTACTTTCGCAACTTCCAGGGTACGGGAGGTGATCCATTTGTTACGTATAAGGGCAAGGCCCGCGTCATAGGTAGTCCAACTCCAGGGCCGCAGAGGCGTGAAGCCAACGCTCAACTCAAAGCGGAGTTCGACAGTGTGCTCAGCGAAGTCTGCGACATAGGGAGTTCGTCGAAGGCGCAAGTCGCAGCGCTCCGTGCGCGCCAGCAAACTCTGATCGGACACTATGGCACGCGCGGTTACCGCATCACCACCACCAGCACCGCACCCTTCGCCACCGGCCTGGGAAACGAGCACCCCATAGAGAACGGCTTCGCTTTTCTTACCCCCTACGGTTTGCCGTATCTAGCGGGCAGCGGGGTCAAGGGCATCTTGCGCCGGGCAGCGGAAGAGTTGGCATTGGACAACGAAACCCAACAATCTGGCGATTGGACATGGATCGATGTCTGGTACTTGTTTGGCTTTGAAGGAGCCGTGGACAAGGGCAGTATTTGGGACTGCGACTCCGCTCTGGGTAAAGCCTTTGCGCGAGATTTGAAATTGACGGCAAATCATGCCGAGATCTATCGCTTGATTCGCACGATGTTCGGCGGCGCAAAGGAGGGAGCGCGATTTCTTGATGTTGAGAGGCACGGTGCCGAGCAATTTTTGCAAGCCTGCCTGGCAGGAAAAAGCCTTCGTGGCGGCCTGCAATGCCGTGGTGCGCTGGATTTCTGGGATGTATTCCCCGGCCCTGCAGGCGGCAAGCTGGCGGTCGAAATCATGACCCCGCATTTCGGCAAGTACTACCGGGGTGAAGACACTCCACATGATTCTGGTGCACCTGTGCCTGTGAGTTTTCTCGCCGTTCCCACTGGCTCGGCATTCGACTTTCACGTCGTGTGCCAGGTAACTCGGCTACCCGCGTCACTGCAAGATGCCTGGCGCAACTTGCTGGATCGCGCTTTTCAACACGCCTTTGAATGGGTCGGGTTTGGGGCCAAAACTTCGGTGGGGTACGGAGCAATGGCCGTGAAAATACCAAACGCTGCGCCGAGCATCGCGACGGCAATCGGTGTCGTCACCGACGGTGTAAGCGCGGTTGTCACCGCCAGCGAAAACGACGAACAAATCTGGCCGACCGCTATGCTGACATTCAACAAAAGCACAGGCGACGTGAAGGCCAGCTTCAATGGAAAGCAAACTGCGGTCGTCAAGCGTGGCGACGCGCAGGCCCTTCTGGAATCTGCTCTTGGTGCCGAGCTTTGGAGCAAACTCAAGAGCAAAGCAGAAATGAAAAACGTGGCAGTGATTGTGGGCAAATTGGGAAATGGCTGGGTGCTCAAGGACTTGATCAAAAAATGATGAACACACCGCAAACATCACCTTTAGAAGAGGTTTCAGACGCGCAAGAGTTGCTCGAATGGCGTGACCTGCAAGACGCTCAAATTGTCGCCCTGGCCGACGTGTGGGACAACGCCGAAGACGATTGTTGGAATGACCTGCCCGGCATCGAAAGTCAACCCGACGACTCCGGGTGCCGCGAACTGCCTTGCGGCATGGCCCATGCCGGCATCCATGAGACGGCTCTGGGCACAGTGAAGGAAGGCACAACATTTCGGCTCGAAACAGAACAGGCAACTGGTCGGGCGGTGCCCCAGCTTCAACAAGTTCAGGCCATGATGAAAGGCGTTGGCAATCCAGGCGACTGCTGGAGCGACGAACTCATCGCAGATCGGCGTGCGGAGGCCGCGCGCGAGTAAGGCATGTTGCCGTGCCGCAGTTGTCCGCAGGCTTGCCAGCGCCGCTCAACACATCACCTGTTCTTACCATGCCACCATGACTACCTACTTTGTCTCGCGCCACCCCGGTGCCATCGAATGGGCGCGTGCGGAAGCATTGAAGATTGACCATTTCGTCCCACACCTCGACCTGACGCTGGTGCAAGGCGGCGACACTGTGATCGGCAGCCTGCCGGTCAACCTGGCGGCGCAGGTTTGTGCGGCGGGCGCGGCGTATTGGCATTTGTGCCTGGAGCTGCCCGCCGAACTTCGTGGGAGCGAACTCAGCGCTGATGTATTGCGGCAAATCGGCGCAACGATTGCGCCGTTTGATATCCAGCCGCTTACCCGGCGCGAATCGCGACTGCGCATGGCGCAAGCCATGTTCATGCGCTTTGTCCCGCCGGGTGACAGCCTGGCGGATGAGTTGATAGCCGAGCGCCGCGCAGAGGCAGCGCGCGAAGAACTGGACTAACCATGTCAGAAATTCACCTTTGCATCGCCACTGGCCAGAATGCCGCCAACCTGATCCCGGTCAAGCAATTGAAGGCGGCAGAAGTCTGGATACTGGAGACGCCTGCCATGAAAGCGGTGCACAGTGGGGCTGACCTGAAGACGGCGCTCGCGCGCTACGTCAAGCAAATACGACAGGTCGATTTTGACGACGCCACGCCGCTTGCAATCAAAGCGAGCGCTCTCAGACTGGCTGACCGTTCGCTTGATGGCCGTGATGTGATTTTTCATGTCACTGGGGGCACAAAGTTGATGGTTCTGGCGATTCATGACCAACTTAAGTTGCTAAATTCTGGGTCCGGGCGTTTCCGGGTGTTGTATGCCGACACTCAACACCAGATGCTGGACTGGCTTGATGACACGCCGGCCCAAGTGGCAATGCAAGACGTATTGACGCTGCAGGACTTGCTGCTTGTACGCGGATACCGCACGACCAACGATACGCGACATGCCCAGGCGCAGCAGCGCGCTACTGGTCGCGCCAAAGTTACGAGCGAAATGGGAGACAAGGCCGGACTCCATGGTGGGTTCTTCAGCGCACTGGCAACAGTTGCAAACCGGGCCGCCGACGGTGGGCGACTGAGACAGACATTTGATTTCACTCCAGGTGGCCAGCATGCCAAGTTACTTGCGTTGGCCGCAAGAAATGGCCTGATTGAGTGGACCACCGGTGACCCGTCCCTTGCTTTCGCCGACGTTCAGGTCGCCAAATACTTCGCCGGCGACTGGCCCGAGGAATACGTGTTCCTGAAAATGACCGGCATGTTTCCGCCTGGCCAATTCGCACTCAATGCAAAAGTCATCCAGGCGCGCACTAAGACGGAAAATGAAATTGACGCAATGGTTGTACACAAAAACAGAGCTTTGATCGTCGAGTGCAAGACAAGCCGGCAAATAAAGGCCCAGGACGCAATCTACAAACTAAGCCAGATAGTGCGTCAAGTCGGTGGACTCATGGCAAAGGGGCTTTATGTCAGTGCGCAGCAGGTCAAAGAACCTGATCGCCGCCGCGCAGAAGAATACGGTGTCGATGTCCTCGCCGGTGATGAACTGCCCAGCATCAAGAAGTACCTGCACGATTGGCGTGCTCGTTGAGCATAGCGACCGTGTTCGACACCCCCCTCCCCATCACCCGCTACCGCTTCACCGCCGTAGTCCTTCAGCCGCTGCAACTACCCGATTACGCCGGCTCCCTGTTGCGCGGCCAGTTTGGCGCGGCGCTGCGGCAGGTGGCGTGCATGACGCGGCAGCCCACCTGCGCGGGCTGCCCGCTGTTGCAGACTTGCCCGTACACCCGCATCTTCGAGGCCGTTGCGCCCGAGAAGGGCCAACACGCACTGCAGGATTTCAGCCAGATTCCCAACCCCTATGTCATGGAGCCGCCAGAGCCCGGCGCACGCGTGCTGGAGGCGGGCGAGGCGCTGGTGTTTCATATGGTGCTGGTCGGGCACGCCATCGAGCAGTTGGCGCTGATCCTGTTTGCGCTGCAGCGCGCGCTGGCCCAGGGGCTCACGCGCCAGCGCGTGCCCGTCGAGCTGCTGCGTGTGGACTGCATGGATGCCGGTGGCATGGGGCAACCCGTCTGGTCGCGCGACCAGTCCGTGCTGGCCGAGCACACCAGCACCCTGTGTGTGCCTGCCGCGCCCGCCAGCATGAGCCAGCTAGCGCTGCACATCCACACCCCGCTGCGCCTGCAGCAGCAGGGTCGGCCGCTGGGCGTGGCGCAACTTACGCCGCGTGCACTGGTGGCGGCCCTGGCGCGCCGAACCGCCTTGCTGATGGAGTTCCACGCCGGGCAACCCGCCTGGGGTGACGCGGCCAAGGTGCTCACGCACGCGTCGCAAACCCTCGCCGACCAGCGCGATCTGCAATGGCACGACTGGACCCGCTTCAGCAGCCGCCAGCAGCAGGAGATGACGCTCGGCGGCGTGATGGGCCGGTGGACGCTGCAAGGCGATGCCGCCGCGTTGGCCGCACTGTGGCCCTGGTTGTGGCTGGGCCAGTGGCTGCATGTGGGCAAGAATGCCACCATGGGCATGGGCGGCTACGCGCTGGAAGGGGGCTGAATCAGATGCACATCCAGCCCCGGCACTTTGCCGAAAACCTGGTCGCCGGTAACGAAGCACACCTCCGCCGGCAGCGCCAGTGCACAAGCAGCCTGCAAGGCATCTGGTGTCTTCAGGCCGCAACGTACCCGCGGCAAGGTGGCCGTTTCCACCACTTCGGCGCTGAGCTCCACGATCTGGCAGGCCGCAAAGAACGCGTCGTAGCGTTTGATCAAGGCCCGATCGCCCAGATGCATCGGCTTGACACGGCATTCGGGCAGCGACACACGAGACACCGCCACGGCACGCTGCGCAGGCCCGGCGCTCAACTGCGCCAGCAGCGCCATCGTCGCTGAGCGGAATGCAGCGTTGCCCTCAAACCGATAGATCAGCGCACAGGCGTCCAGAAACAAGGTCATCGGTCCACCCAGCCATCGCGCATTTCAGCGAGCCGGGCGCCCAAACCAGCAGCATCCAGCCCGGCATCCGCCGGATCCGGTGAAAGCAGCAACTCCATGGCCGACGATGCGGGCAGGGTGCTGTTGCGCTGCGCTTGCGCCAGCAGCAGGGTGTAGTCCTCCGGGCGCAACAGCACCGCGCTGAGGCGATTGCGCTTCATCAAATGCACCGGCCCGTGGGCCAGAGCCGCCTGCAGTGCCGCAAAGTCGCCGCGTTTGATGTCTGCGATGGTCACCATGGTCATAAAGTACCTGCTTGGTTACTGATAACGGAACCAATAGCGTCATTTGTGAAGTTGCTGATGGTATGCCGATGCTCCGAAACCAGCTGCTTCGAACCCGTTTCGCTGCGGCAAGCTTGCCGGCCCCCTCATCGCGTGCAAGCAGCGGAACAATCAGGCCCATGCCTCACCGCGACCTTCACCTGGCCTGTTACGACGTGGCCGAACCGCGCCGCCTGCTGGCAGCCCTGAAGCTGGCACGGCGCTACGCCACCGGTGGCCAGAAGTCGGCCCATGAGCTTTTTCTGACACCGCCCGAGCGCGACACCCTGGTGCTGGACATGGGCGCCTTGCTCGACCTGGCGACCGATCGCTTCCTGCTGTTGCGCCTGGACCCGCGCAGCCACGTGCACACCCTGGGCAAGGCGGTGCAGCCGGCCGACCCGGACTTTTTTTACATCGCATGAGCGGCGGCTGAAAAGGAACACCATGGGACTGTTGCTGCTGGACCGTGCACAGCTGGAAATCCGCTCCGAGGGCGAGACGCTCGCCCTGTACGAGGCCGGCACGCGGCGCGGCACCGTGCCGGTGAAGCTGATCGACCGCTGCGTCATCCACGGTGCGCAAACCCGGCTCGACACCGGTGTGCTGATGAAGCTGGCCGAAGCCGGTGTCACCACCGTGCTGATGAGCCCGCGCCAGACCCGGCGCGTGGCCATTGTGCTGGGCCCGCAACACAACGACGCGGCGGTGCGCCTGGCCCAGTCGGCCCGCGTGATGGACGACGGCTTCTGCCGCCAGTGGGCACTGGACCTGGTGCGTGCCAAGCTGGCACGCCAGGGCCGCGCCCTGCGCAGCATGCAAAGCCAGCGCCCCAATGCGCGCAAGCCGCTGTTCGACGCGCTGCAGACCCTCACCGCCATCGGCAAGGTGCTGGGCCCGGCAGGGCAGGGCGACGACAGCGCCAGCCACCCATCGCTGGACAGCCTGCGCGGCCATGAAGGCGCCGCGGCCCGGGCCTACTTTGCCGGTCTGGCTGGTGTGATGCCGCCGGCATTGGAGTTTCATGGGCGCAACCGCCGCCCGCCGCGCGACCCGGTCAACGCCTGCCTGTCGCTGAGCTATACGCTGCTGCATGTGCAGGCGGTGCAGGCGGTGCAGGCTTGCACCGTGGCCGGGCTCGACCCGATGCTGGGCTTTTACCATCGCCCCGCCTTTGGCCGCGAATCGCTGGCCAGCGACCTGATCGAGCCCCTGCGCCCCGCGCTGGACCTGTGGGTGTGGGAGCTGCTGCGCAGCCGCGCATTGCGCGAAGAGCACTTCAGCACCGACAACGGTGCCTGCCTGCTGGGCAAGGCCGGGCGCCAGCTGTTTTATGCCGGGTGGGAGGGCGCCAGCAAATCCTGGCGGCGCTGCCTGCAAAGCCATTGCCGCAGGTTGGCCCGTACGCTGCGTGTGGCTGGCGCCGCATGGCTCGCGACCCCGGACGAGGAGGACGCCGAGTGATGCAGAGCCCAGCCAGCAGCCGTGCCCCCGGTGCCCGCGCCCTGTACCTGGGCGCGCGCGACAAAAAGAGCGTCACCTGCACCGACGAAGCGCTGGTGGTGCGCAACGAAAAGCGCCAGACCTTGCGGTACCCCTTGCAGCGCATCAGCCGGGTTGTCAGCAGCACGGTGACCGACTGGAGCGGCCAGGCCCTGGCGCTGTGCCTGCAAAGCGGCATCGGCATCACCTGGATGGACGGGCGGGGCAACGCCGTGGGCACGTGTTACCCCCAAAAGCGCCAGCACCCCAGCTTCGCCGCAGCCCTTGAGATGCTGACCGAAACCCCGGAAGGCCTGGTGCGTTACCACAACTGGCTGCGCGCGCGCCGCATGGAAGTGCTCATTCGCTGGGGCAAATCGGCTGCGGACGCTATTCCCCCGGCGCAGTGGGAGGCCACCAAACGCGAGTGGGTCTATGGCCGGCGCTTCGTGGTGCACTTGCCGCTGCCGCTGCTCGGCCATTGCCAGGCCTGGGTCGGCGCACAGTTGGCCGAGCACGGGTTGCAGCCCCAGCTGTGGGGGCCCCAGGCGCAGCCGGTCGACCTGGACCACGACCTCTGCGAGCTCTTGTGGGCCGAGATGAACCTGTGCGCCGGCAGCGTGGCCGACAACACCCGCGCAGACGAGCCCGCCACCACACTTTTCGAGCGCTGGAACGCCAGCAACGGCGGCGCGGTGATGCTCCATATCCACAGCCTGTACCGCACTGCCGTCAAAGCGGAGCAACAGGGAGTGCCAGCATGAGCCTGAACCAAAGCGCCAGCTGGCTGGTGACCTACGACATTGCCGACCCCCGGCGTCTGGCGCGGGTGTTCAAGACGCTCAAGAAAAATGGCGTTCCGGTGCAATATTCGGTGTTTTCCGTGGAAGCCAACACGCCCCAGATAAAAGTGCTGATGGCACAGCTGGCCACGCTGATCCATCCGGCACAAGATGACGTGCGCGCCTATCGTTTGCCAGAACGTGGCTGGCGCGCGACACTGGGCACGGCCATTCTTCCCGATGGCCTGTGGCTGGAATAAACTGGCCCTAGAGAACCCAGCGTGGAACCCTTGGCTTTTGTGAACCCTGAAAGGGGTGTCAACGCCGGACGCAAGTCCTTGTCAGCAAAGCGTTTATCGGACTATGCGGAAATATCCACTGCCCTGAATTCAAAGGGATTAAGACATAAACAGACCATACGTTCGCATCATCTCGAAGGAAATATCCACTGCCCCGAATTCAAAGGGATTAAGACAATTCAA
>JAYVRP010001082.1:0-2970 GCA_043776215.1 Rhodoferax sp.
CGGCGCGATCAAGGAAGCGGCGAAGCAGTTCGAATCGCTGTTCATGCGCGAACTGATCAAGAGTATGCGCGAGGCGACCATGAAATCCGGCATGCTCGACAGCCCTGGCGGGGACCTCGGCGCCGATCTGCTGGACCAGCAATTGGCGGTGCAGATGTCCGGCATGCCGGGCGGCTTGTCGGAGATGATCGCGCGCCAGTTGTCGCAGCAAAGCGCGCCACCCGAGTCCGACACCATCGCGCCGGCGGAGCCCAAAGTCGCCAAGCCGGTGGCCGTGGCCCCTTCCGGGCCGTTCAAGGCGACCAACGGGCAATCGGAGTTTGTGCAGCGCCATACGGCCGCGGCGGCCAAAGTCGAAAAGGACAGCGGTCTGCCCTCGGGTTTCATGCTCGGACAGGCCGGCCACGAAACCGCTTGGGGCAAGAGCGAAATCAAGATGAAAGGCGGGGCGCCGTCATTCAACCTGTTTGGCATCAAGGCCGGTGCCGGCTGGAACGGCAAGGTGGCCGAGGTCACCACCACGGAATATGTCAATGGCAGTGCACACAAGGTGCTCGCCAAATTCCGCGCGTATGGCTCGTACGAGGAGTCCTTCCGCGACTACGCGCGCATGATCACCGAAAGTCCGCGTTACGCCAAGGCGAGCCAGCAGACCGCCTCGGTGCAGGGATATACCAACGGGCTGCAGCGCGCCGGTTACGCCACCGACCCGGCCTACGCCTCCAAGCTGAGCCGCGCCATCAACCTGACACTGCAGTTGCAGCGGGTGCAGACATGAGCACGGTACAGCCTGAGGGAGGCCCGTGTCCATCCTGAACATCGGCACCCGCGCCTTGCTGGCCAACCAGCTTGCGCTGCAGACGGCCGGCAACAACGTCGCCAACGTCAACACGGCGGGGTACTCCCGCCAGTCGGTGTTGCTGCAAAGCGTGGATGGCGCCTTTTCGGGTTCCGGTTACTACGGCAACGGCGTCGACGCGGCGACCGTGCTGCGCAGCCACGACGAATTCCTGACACGCCAGGCGGCGTTGACCAGTGCCGTGGCTGCCGCCGACAGCAAGCGGCTGGAGCAACTCAAACAGCTCGAAGACCTGTTCCCCGGTGGGCCCAGTGGCCTGGGCGCGGCTGTGTCCGACATGCTCAACGCATTTTCCGACGTTGCCAACGCACCGACCGACCTGCCTGCGCGCTCGGTGGTGTTGTCACGCGCCGATGAGTTGGCGGCACGCTTTCGCACCATGGCCGGCAGCCTGGCGAGTCTGCAACAGGGCAACCAGGGCGAGCTGCGTGTGACCGCCGGCAACATCAACAGCCTGGCCAGCCGGATCGCCCAGGCCAATGCGCAGATTATTTCCACCAACGGCTCGGGACACGCACCCAACCAGTTGCTGGACCAGCGCGACCAGTTGATCCGCGAGCTCAACGCGCTGGTGCAGACCACCAGCATTCCAGCCGAAGACGGCACGGTGGGCATCTTCCTGGCGAGCAGTCAGCCGCTGGTGCTCGGACAGATCGCGGCCACGGTATCGATCACCGGCGACGAGTTTGGCGACCCGGCGAAGGCCAAACTGTCGATCCAGCGCAACGGTCAGACCGCACTCATTGATGAAACCAGCCTCGGCGGCGGCGGCCTGGCCGGGCTGCTGCGGTTCCACAACCTCGATCTGGTCGACGCGGGCAACCTGCTAGGGCGTATGGCCCTTGCGCTGGGCTCCAAAATCAACGAGCAGCAAAGCCTGGGGCTGGACCAGACCGGCAGCGCCGGTGGCCCCCTGTTTGCCATGGGCCAGGTGCCAGCCGGTTGGCCCGCAGCTGCCAATACCGGTGGCGCGTCGGTGCAAGTGGCAGTGCAGACCAGCCCCACCAGCGGCGCGCCTGCACTGGCCGCCTCCGACTACGAACTGGCGTTTTCCAGCGCCAGCACCGGCACCATCAAACGGGTGCTGGATGGCCAGACCATCGCGTTTGCCTCGGTACCGGTGCAGATCGACGGGTTGGACCTGCAGGTCACCGGCGCACCCGCCGCGGGTGACCGTTTCCTGGTGATGCCGCTGCGCAACGCTGCGCTGGCCATCGACACCACGTTTTCGTCGCCGCGCAACCTGGCAGTGGCCAGCCCGGTGGCGGCCAGCGCCGGCACGACCAACCAGGGCACACTCGCCATGCAAACCCTGCTGCCGCGCCAGGCTGATCCCAACCTGACCCAGGCCGTCACGCTGACTTTCACGAGCACGGGCACGTTCGACGTGGCGGGAACCGGCACGGGCAACCCCACCAGCGTGGCATACACGCCGGGCCAGTCGATCAATTTCAATGGCTGGAGCCTGACCCTCAAGGGCAACGCCCGGGCCGGCGACAGCTACACCGTGGCCGCCAACGCGTTTCCCAACACCAGCGCCGGCAATGCCGAAGCCATGCTGGCCCTGCGTGACACACCGATGTTCGACGGGGCCGCCACCACCGACGGATACGCCGGCCTGATGTCGAGCATCGGTGTACGGATACAGAGCGCGGGGTTCAGCGCCGGCATCTCGCAATCCATCGCCAGCAACGTCGAGACCAACCGGGCCTCTGTCGCAGGTGTCAATCTGGACGAGGAGGCCGCCAAGCTGTTGCAATTTCAACAGGCCTACCAGGCGTCCGCCAAGATACTGCAGGTATCCCAAACCATGTTCGACACCATGATCAAGAGCCTGGGCATCTAGCGCCAGCCAACGCCATGAGAATCGCCACCGCCAACACCTACGACAACGCACTGGAGCAACTGTACAAGCGCCAATCCGATCTTTCCGGCCAGCAGGAGAGAGTCAGCACCGGCCAGCGTGTCAACCGGCCCAGCGACGACCCGGCGGCAGCGGCCCAGGCGGAGCGGGTGATGGTGCGACTCACGCGCATCGACGTCGACCAGCGTGCCCTGGAATCCCAGCGCGCCGCATTGACCACCGCTGAATCGGCGCTCGGCGAAGCCAC
>JAYVRP010001083.1:0-2969 GCA_043776215.1 Rhodoferax sp.
GGGTTCTTTGCAATCAGCGGTTTCAGAAAACCGAACACCAAGGTCTCAGCGGCGCGGCAGGCGCAGCCCGGTGGGGGCTCATACTGGAGCGGTCGGGCGCTGAACGCGCCGACTGCCCTGTGGTGCTCCCGCAAGGGTCGGGCCGCGGAACTCACTACGCGCCCTGCGGGCGCTGCGTTCAGACAACATCGGCCAGAGTGACAACGAAGCGCGCTGCGCGCGCCGACCCTTGCGGTCCGCTCCTCGGCGCCCCAGAAATCGCCCCCGCCGGGCTGCGCCTGCCGCGCCGCTGAGACCTTGGTGTTCGGTTTTCTGAAACCGCTGATTGCAAAGAACCCGGCGGCAAAGGCCTGCGGGGGCCGGTCGCAGCGCGCCTTCTGGGGCGCCGAGGAGCACAGGGCTTGCGGCCAGGCGCGCAGCGCCGTTCGTCATCAAACTCGTAGCGGTTGTCCGAGCGCAGCGCCCGCAGTGCGCGTAGCCAGTTCCGCGACGGGCCGCGAGACCGAGCACCGCAGGGCAGTCGGCGCGTTCAGCGCCCGACCGCTCCAGTGAAGCGCTGCGACCGGCCCCCACAGGCCTTTGCCGCCCCCCGGGAGCAACAGGGCGCGCGACATTCAGCTACGACTTCGATTGCCAGCCGATCGCTAGCGGCCGCAACGGGTCGTAAACTGCCGGTCGGGCGGCCGACCATCGTCAAACGTCACTATCGAAGCATCAAGTTCATTGACCCCACTCAGCAGCCCCGCCTCAATGGTGGGCGCGGAAGTGCTCGCCGTCCTTGAGTCTGTAGACCGTCCCGCAGTACGGGCACTTGGCCTGGCCGGTATGCGCCACGTCGAGATACACCTTCGGGTGGTTGTTCCACAGTTTCATGTCGGCCTTGGCACTGGGGCAAAACACACCACCCTGGGCATTCAAGTCCCTGGCCAGCAATTCGACGTGCGCTTTTCCCATGGTCAGACCTTGGTGAGCCAGTGGGCATATTTGGGATTGCGGCCGTTCACGATGTCGAAGAATGCGCTCTGGATCTTCTCGGTGATCGGTCCGCGTGAGCCTTTGCCCAGGGTGATGCGGTCGAGTTCGCGGATCGGGGTGACCTCGGCAGCGGTGCCGGTGAAGAAGGCCTCGTCGCTGATGTAGATCTCGTCGCGGGTAATGCGTTTTTGAACCAGCTCCAGGCCGAGGTCCTTGCAGATGTGCAGCACGGTATTGCGCGTGATGCCGTTCAGCGCACCGGCCGACAGGTCGGGGGTGTAGACCACGCCGTCCTTGACCACGAACACGTTCTCACCGGCCCCCTCAGATACGAAACCACTGGCGTCGAGCAACATGGCTTCGTCGTATCCGTCGTCGGTGGCTTCCATGTTGGCCAGGATCGAGTTGGTGTAGTTGCTGGTGGCCTTGGCCTGCGTCATCGTGATGTTCACGTGGTGGCGGGTGTAACTTGAAATCTTGACGCGAATACCGTTCTTCATGCCTTCCTCGCCCAGGTAGGCGCCCCAGGCCCAGGCGGCAACCATCAGATGGATGGTGTTGCCTTTGGGGCTGACGCCCAGCTTCTGCGAGCCGATCCAGGTCAGCGGGCGCAGATAACAACTCTCCAGTTTGTTCTCGCGCACCACCTGCTTTTGCGCTTGCATCACCTCGTCCATCGTGAACGGAATCTGCATACGCAGGATCTTGGCACTGTTGAACAAGCGCTCGGTGTGCTCCTTGAGCCGGAAGATCGCCGTGCCGTCGACCGTGTTGTAGGCGCGTACACCTTCGAAGGCCCCGCAGCCGTAATGCAAGGTGTGGGTGAGCACATGGATCTTGGCATCGCGCCAGTCGACCAACTGGCCATCCATCCAGATCTTGCCGTCGCGGTCGGCCATTGAAGGAGGTAAAGCGGTCATCGTGTTTCCTTGAAGAGGTGTGTGAAAGACTGGGGCAGCTCGCTGATTTTAGGCTGCCGTGGACTCGGCCCCAGGTCGCACAAGGACCCACTTTTGCAGCTTTCCACCCAGGAACTCGCAGGTCACATGGGATTGCGCGCCATCAGTCCAGCGCAGCACTTCAGGTTGCGTCTCTGCAGGAGACTGCAATTCGCCCAGGGCGCGCGTCATGGCCATCACGTGCATCAGGGTGACCCCCGGTCGGAGTTTGGCGTTCAGCATGACCGCACTGTCCACGTAACCGATGGGCCGGTTGGCGGCTCGCTTGAGTACCTGCATCATGCGGTTGAAGTGCAGCAGCCCCCACATGACCACGGCGGAGGCCACCACAGCCACACCAGGCCAGCCATAAGACCGGTAGGCCCACCCGGCCAGGCCAATGGCCAGCACCGGTGCGCCGATGCGGGAGAGTAGTTGCTGGAATTTCATGGTCAGGAATGGGCTCCACGGTTGACGGCTGTCGGCGGGCGGGCCGCCCGCCTCAGCAGAGACGGCGCAGTTTATCGCCCGATGCGGGCCCTGTCCTGAGCCCTTCGACTCCGCTCAGGACATGCCTGCCGAAGGGCTCACCCCAAACCACGCACCACCTCCATGGCCTGCTCCACGCGCTCGACAGCATGGAGGGTCAGCCCTTCAATCGCCTTCTTGGGGACGTTGGCCTTGGGAACCACCGCCACGCAGAAACCGAGTTTGGCCGCCTCACGCAAGCGCTCCTGGCCCCGAGGTGCCGGCCGTACCTCGCCCGCCAACCCCACCTCGCCAAAGGCGAAAAACCCCTTGGGCAAGGGCTTTCCGCGCAGGGACGACGTGATCGCCAGCATCACCGCGAGGTCCGCCGCCGGCTCGGAGATGCGCACGCCACCGACAGCGTTGACGAATACGTCCTGGTCCATGCAGGCCACACCAGCGTGCCGATGCAGTACGGCCAGCAACATGACCAGCCGGTCCCGGTCCAACCCTACCGACAGGCGGCGCGGGCTGGGGCCGCCACTGTCCACCAGCGCCTGGATTTCCACCAGCAGCGGCCGGGACCCC
>JAYVRP010001084.1:0-2967 GCA_043776215.1 Rhodoferax sp.
CGCGACAGCCGCGGTGGCCAGCGAGAGCTTGTTTCGCAGAATCCAGGCATCAAACATTTCATGGCTAACTTCACCGGACTGCTCCTTGGCCCACGCATAGACGTTGTCGGCACCCAGTTCTTCGTCCACCCATTCGATGCTGCCACCACCCTCGCCAATATGAACGGTGGCAAACATGGCGGCATCCAGAACATGCGCCAGAGCAACGTGCTTTTTGAGTACAGGGCCTACGTTGACGTCTAGAACTTCGCCAGTGCTCCAACTGGTTCGCAGCCGGTACGGTGCCAGGGCCTCAACGGCTTGCAGCTTGGGAGAAAAATAGTCGCTCATGGGTTGCACCTCTTCCATTCTTCATACAAAAGACCTTGGTTCTCGCGGATCCACGCCAGCGCTTCTTTGATTTCCCGCTCTGCGATGTTGCCCTTGATTGGGAAATTTCCAAGTTCGACCGTACAGTCGCGACCGTCAGACAATTTGACGTGCGCATGTGGCGGGGGGTGATCCCCAAAGTACACCAGCACGCGTGAGCTGTCGAACTTTTTGATCGTTGGCATAGTGGTAAGTTTAGTGCAATAGTTGCACTATTGCATAGTGCCACCAAGGCGCAGTACCTGGCGCGCTCGGTTCCGCTGCCGGCCACGCCCCCCGCCATGCTGTCTGCCTGCGCTTCAGGAACGCCCCATCACGGAACGATCAGGTCGTGGTCGAGTGAGCCAGGCCATGGCTTGGCCCACGGGCATGGTGTGGTTGACGCCATGTACATCCGTCTGATGGCCGGAACGGTGGCAACAAGTGACGAGTTTCGCCCGGGCGTGGTGTTTGACTTGAACGCTGAAGGCAAGGTACTCGGCATCGAAATGCTGGATGTGAGCCTGCTCAGTACTGACAATCTTTTCGCGCTCGACCTTCGTTTCCAGACGTCGCACCTGCTCGGCCAGCGAGCACAAGAAGCCCTCTTGAATGTATCGCATTAGAGATACATAATTGCGAAAACGGAGGATCTGACCATGGCACATTCCACGATGTTGCACGTCCGGGTGGACGACGAAATCAAGACGCAAGCCAGCGAAGCACTCTCAGCCATGGGGCTATCCGTGTCTGACGCTGTTCGCATCCTGCTCAAGCGCGTGGTCAACGACCAGGCCTTCCCGTTGGAGTTGAAGGTGCCCAACACCCAGACCCGCGCAGCGATGAAAGAAGCCCGCGCCATGGCCAAGGCCCGCAGCGCTCGTTTTGACTCTGCCGATGCCCTGATCGATGACCTTGAAAAAGTCCGCCAGCAGTAAGCGGGCAGCGCCGCCCAGGGCGTGTGACTACACCAAGACTTTCCTCAAAGACTGGGAACGCCTCTCCCGCTCGGGTCGCTACGACCTGAAGCGTTTGAAGGTGGCAATGCTGCTGCTCATTGGCAACGATGCGCCGCTGGGTCCTGAATGGTTGGACCACCCGCTAAAGGGTGATTGGGTCGATCACCGCGAATGCCACATTGGCGGCGACTTCCTTCTGATCTACCGGTTGGATGGCAACGCCATCATCTTTGTGCGGGCAGGCACGCACTCTGAATTGTTCGAGGAGTAGCCTTCATGGCACTCACCCGCGACTTCAAAGAAACCGTGGCCGTGGCAGTCAGTGGTCGGGAAACCTTGCCGCATCCATGATGAGTCTGATGATGACCGTGCAGCTATGGGGCATCAACGTGCGCGCCCGGCTGACGGCATACCTGCAGGCTTGCGCCCTGGCCGGCGGCAAGGCCCTGGCCAACATTGACGCGTTTGTACCTTGGCGCATGGATGCCCGGCGCCTTGAGACAATGCGCCAAGGAGCCAGTGTCAGGGCACGCGGCAAATTCAACGACAGCTCATAGACCATGAAGATTTACTGCGCCCGCCTGTTCACCCAGGAAGAACTGCAATGGATAGCGCGGCTCATCGAGAACAACCCGCAGCAGCGTCGTGCGGCAGTGAGGCCAGCCCATTGACATCTTAATGTCTAAATTGGCATACTACACCTGATGTTCAAGCAGCCTCGGAAGCCCCTCAAATGGGTCGGATCGGCCAAGCGGGATCTGGATGCAATGCCCGAAGACGTAAAGGACGTGTTTGGCCATGCCATCGACCTGGCACAAGGTGGCGGAAAGCATCAGGACGCCAAGGCGTTAAGCGGGTTCGGTTCTGCCGGCGTGTTGGAGGTGGTCGAAGATTTCCGTGGCGACACTTACCGTGCCGTCTACACAGTCAAGTTCACGGCTTGGGTCTATGTCCTGCATTGCTTCGGGAAGAAGTCCAAGAGCGGCATCAAGACGCCAAAGGCGGACCTGGATCTGATCAACGCTCGCCTCAAGGCCGCAAGGCAGGATTTCGAGGCTGGGCAAATACAGCGAGGAGTACGGCGATGAACGTAAACAAGGAAATTGCAGTCGAAGAAGGCGGTACAAATGTCTATGCCGACCTTGGCTATGCCGACGCGGCCGAGATGCAACGTAAGTCCGAGCTGGCCGCAGAGATCGCGCGCGCGATCAAGGCGCGCCGCTTGACGCAAGACGGTGCCGCAGTGTTGCTCGGCATCGACCAGTCCAAGGTATCACGTATCACCAGGGGACAGTTTCGAGGTGTCAGTGAAGCCAAGTTGTTGGAACTCGTCGCGAAGTTGGGTCATGACGTAAAGATCGTCGTTGGTCCGGTGCGCCGGCGGGCCGGCAAAATCGAACTGCAGTTCGCCTGATCTGTTGGGGGCGATTCGCAATGCGGATGGACAAGTTCCGCAAACGGGGGACAAACACCCGCAGCAGTTGATCAGGTAAACGCCGCCCTGAACTCAACCGAGGGTCGCCCGGCTATCAGCCCCACAACTGAAATGTCTTCGTCGACATCAGGCCAATGAATTCCCTGGCCCTCCCCCATGAGTTCATAGCGGGCGCGTTCACCGGGTGTTGCGTGCACGAGCCGCGGAAACCATGCAAGTGGGACC
>JAYVRP010001085.1:0-2965 GCA_043776215.1 Rhodoferax sp.
GCCCCTGCAAGGCCTGGATTCAGCGGCATTCCTGCGTTACCGGCGCGAGGTGCAGGCCGTGTTCCAGGACCCGTTCAGCGTCTACAACCCGTTCTACAAAGTGGATCGGGCGCTGCTGCTGCCCCTGATGCGATTTGGTCTGGTTGCCACACAGGAAGAAGCCTACAGCCGGATCCGCCAGTGCCTGGAGGCCGTCGGCCTGCGCCCGGGCGACACGCTGGGCCGCTACCCGCACCAGCTCAGCGGCGGCCAGCGCCAGCGCGTCATGATTGCGCGCGCACTGTCACTACGCCCGCGTGTCATCGTGGCGGACGAGCCGGTATCCATGGTCGATGCATCGTTGCGCGCCACCATCCTGGAAAGCCTGTACCGGCTCAAGCTCGAACAGCAGGTGTCGCTGCTCTACGTGACGCACGACCTGACCACGGCCTACCAGATCGCCGACCACATCGTCGTGATGCTCGGTGGTGTGATCGTTGAGCAAGGCGACCCGGAGCGCATCATCCACGCGCCGCAGCATGCCTATACCCGTGCCCTGGTGGCGGCCGTACCCCCGGCCGACCCGATGATCGACTGGGGCCTGGAAACCGAACCGCTGGCCGCATGCTGATCATCGACGCCCACTGCCATGCCTGGGAGCAATGGCCCTATGAACCGGCCGTGCCGGACCCGCGCAGTCGTGCACTTGCCGAGCGACTGCTCTGGGAGATGGACCAGGCGGGTGTGGACCAGGCGGTGCTGATCTCGGCCGCCATTGGTGGCAATGACGACAACTCCGGCTACACCACCGCGTGTGCAGCCCGGTCCCCCGGGCGGCTGCATGCCTTTCCCGATGTGGACTGCCGCTGGCACAGCACGCACCACACGCCGGGTGCCGCCGAGCGCCTGCGCGGGGTGGTGGCCCGGTTCAACCCGTCCGGATTCACCCACTACCTGCAGGAGGACAGCGACCCCTCCTGGCTGCTGTCGGACGACGGTCTGGACTTTTTTCGTGCCGCCGACAACGCCGGACTGATTGCCAGCCTGGCCTGTGGCCCGCGCCAGATGGCCACACTGTGCGCACTCGCCCGGCGGTTTCCAGAGACACCGTTTCTGGTCCACCACCTGGGGCGGGTCATCGTGGATCCCCCGGATGCCGAGGCCCGTCGCGCGGTGCTGGCGGCGGCCACTGTCCCGAACATCCACGTCAAGTTGTCCGGCTTCGGTTTTGCGGTCCGCGAGGGCTGGGACTTTCCGCACGCGGCCACCCGCAATCTGGTCCGTTCCCTGTACCAGGAGTTTGGCCCGCAGCGTCTGTGCTGGGGTTCGGACTATCCCGTCTCGCAGCGCTACATGACCTACCGCCAGAGCCTCGAGGTGCTGCGCACGCATTGCCATTTCGTTGCCGGGTCGGACGTGCAGCAGATCCTCGGCGGCAACCTGCAATCCCTGCTCGCGCGCAGCCGCCATGGCGCAGGCCCCAACCAGAAACACCCGGTGACCACCCCATGAATGCCCCCGTCAAAGCCGCCGTGATCGGTGCCGGCTGGTTCGCCGCGCAGAACCATATCCCCGTGCTCGCCTCGCGCCAGGACGTGGTGCTTGACGGCGTATGCCGCCTGGGCACGGCCGAACTCGAGCGCGTGCGCAGCAGTTTTGGTTTTGCGTTCGCCAGTGAAGACCACCGCGCGGTGCTGGCACGCAAGCCGCAGATCGTGGTCGTGGCGTCGCCGCACCACCTGCATTTCGAACATTGCATGGCGGCACTGGACGCGGGCGCCCACGTGATGTGCGAAAAACCCATGACCCTCGACCCGGCGCAGGCCTGGGCGCTGGTGGCCCATGCGCGCAAGGCAGGCCGCAGCCTCGTGCTCGCCAACGGATTCAACTTCCTGGTGGGCATCACTGCGCTCAAGCAAGCACTGGTGGAGGGTGCCGTCGGTCGCATCGAGCATGTGGCCTGCAGCTTTGTGTCGGCGACGCGGGCGGTGTTCGAGGGAGATGTCGGGCTGGCGCGCTGGCAGACCCATTTTTTCCGACCCGATCGCGCCACCTGGCAGGATCCGGCCCAGGGCGGCGGGTTTGCCTACGGCCAGCTGTCGCATTCGATTGCACTGCTGTTGTGGCTCACGGGACTGGACCCTTGCCAGGTGAGTGCGTACAACCACCACTCCGGAGCGGTTGACCTGTGTAATGCGGCCAGTGTGTTGTGCGGCGGTGGCGAAGTGGTCACGCTCAGCGGCGCCGCCGCTCTGCCGGAGGGTCGACGGGCCTTGCTGCGGCTGCTCGTCACGGGCACCGAAGGTGTGATGGACATCGAGATCGACGGGGACCATGCCCTGCTGTACCGCCATGACGGCGCACACCGGGACCTGTCCGTCGCGGCGGGTCAGTGGAACTACCACTGCGAAGGGCCGGTGCACGCGCTGGTGGACCTCGCCCAGGGCCGCGGCGAGAACCTGGCGCCGGGACACATCGGCGCCGTCACGGTCTCGGTCATTGCCGCAATCCAGTCGTCGGCCGGTCATGGAGGCGCCAACACCACCGTGTACCACGCCGGCGCTGAGGAACGATCAAGGGATCACCCATGACGACCCCACCGACAGGGCAGTCGGTGGCGTTCTGCCTGCGGCTGCGCCCGGGTTGTGAACAGGAGTACCGCCGCCGCCACGACGCGATCTGGCCCGAGATGGCGTCTGCGCTGTCCAACGCCGGCATCCTGCATTTCGAGATCTTTCTGGAGCCCGCATCGATGTTGCTGTTCGCGTTCCAGGTTCGACGCGCCAACCACAACGTGGATGACCTGCCACTGCAGCCCGTGTGGCAGCGCTGGCAGGCGCATATGGCGGACCTGCTGGTACAGATAGACGGCCAGCCGGAGCGCATCGCGCTCGAACCGATGTTCCGGCTTGAGCCATGACAGGCGCGACACCCGCGCCCAACGCCTTGAAAGGGCAGAAACCATGAAAAGCTTCTTGACCACGCT